>JAEEQI010000055.1 GCA_016285215.1 Bacteroidales bacterium
GTGACAAGAGCGCCGATCAGTACGCCAACGCCATCCTCAAGGGCCGCGACAACAACAACCGCTACCTCACCATCCAAAGGAACGTGGACTTGGAGACGGTAAAACTGGTGAAGTCCTTCCCCCTCTTCAGGGAGGGAACGTATACCGGCGGCATCATTGTCAAAAAGCACGAAGAACGCATTTACCCGTATGACTCCCTGGCCCGTCGCACCATAGGATATGTGAATGATATTTCTCACAGAGGACTGGAGTTCAGCTTTAACAGCGAGCTCCACGGCCACGAGGGATACGAGTGGCGCCGCGTAACGGACAACAACCGCTGGGTCCGAGACCTGGATTCCGTAGCCGTGGCCGTTCAAGACGGAAACGACATCCGCACCACCATCAATGTGGACTTCCAAGACATTGCCGACCGCGCCCTCCGCGCCCAAATTAACGAGAACCCCGACGTCCGCGCCGGCATCTGCGTGATTATGGAGACCAAGACCGGAGCCATCCGCGCCATGGTAAACCTTTCACGCGGAGACACGCCCCAATCTGCGCTTGTAGAACGCGACAACCTGGTGCTCACCGAGAGAGGAGAGCAGGGTTCCGTGATGAAAACCGCCACGCTGCTTTCGCTGGTGGAGGACGGCTATGTGAAGAGACTGGACCAGACGCTGCCCACCAACAACGGCTGGGTGCCCAACTGGCGCCGTCCCGGCAGTGCATCGGAATACCCGCACGACGACCACATCTCCGATTACCAGCGCCAGACAGGCCGAAGAGATATTACCGTGATGCACGGCTTTGAAATCTCCTCCAACTACGTATTTGCCCATCTGGCCGAAACTTACTACGGCAAGAAACCGCAGGAGATGTTTGACCACCTGTACTCTTACCGTCTGGGAGAAGCCTTTGACTTTGATATTGAAGGTCTCCGCACTCCTTCCGTGACCCGCCCCGGCACGCCCGGTTGGTCCAACAGTACCTTGGGCACCGTGGCCTACGGATACGGTCTCAGCGTAACGCCGCTGCACGTGGTGACCTTCTACAACGGCATTGCCAACCACGGCCGAATGATGAAGCCCTACCTGGTGGAAAGCGTGGAGAAAGACGGAAAGGTCATCAAGCAGTTTGTACCTTCGGCCCTGAATGAGAGCATCTGCTCCCCCGCTACGGCCGATACGGTGACCCGCGCCCTCCGCGCCGTGGTTAACACCGGTACCGCCACCCGCCTGAAAGGAGCCAAACTGGCGGTGGCCGGAAAGACCGGTACCGCGCGCGTGGTGCTGTCCAACGGCCAGTACCAGGATGCCAGCGGCCGAAAGAAAAACCAGGGCACCTTTGTGGGCTTCTTCCCGGCCGACAAGCCCAAGTACACCATCCTCATTACGGTGTACTCCTATCTGTCCAACAAGAGCTTCTACGGCGGCACAATGCCCGCACTGGCCGTCCGCGACATCGTGGACCGCCTCTATGCCCTGGACAGCGAATGGAGCCCGGTGCTGCACCCCACCGACGCGGTGCCTGTAATGGAAAACAAAGAGAAATGAATTACAAAAACTTCACACTCATTACCGCCGATTCCAGGAAAGTGATTCCCGGAGCCCTGTTTGTGGCCGTGAAAGGCTTCAGCAGTGACGGACACGATTATATTGCAGGCGCCATTGCCAAGGGAGCCGCCGGCATCATCTGCGAGCGCATCCCCGAAGGCGTGGACACCGCCGGAATAGAGGTGGAAATTGTAGAGAACTCCCGCCGGGCCCTGGCCCTGGCCGCCGATGCCTTCTACGACCACCCGTCCGGCAAGCTTACCCTGGTGGGCATCACCGGCACCAACGGCAAGACCACTACCGTAACCCTGCTGTACCGCCTGTTCAAGAGCCTGGGCTACCAGTGCGGCCTGCTCTCTACCATTGCCAACTACGTGGGAGACGAGCGTTACGAAACCGAGAATACTACCGTGGATCCCATCTCCCTCAACGCCCTTATGGCGCAGATGGTGGAGAAGGGCTGCGAATACTGCTTTATGGAAGTGAGCTCCATTGGCGTGGAGCAGGACCGCGTGACCGGGCTGGAGTTTGCTATGGGTATCTTCTCCAACCTTACCCACGACCACCTGGACTACCACGGCACCTTTGCCGAGTACCTGCGCTGCAAGAAGCTCTTCTTTGACAACCTGCCGCAGAAGGCCATTGCCCTCATCAACGCCGACGACAAGAACGGTTCCGTGATGGTGCAGAACTGCAGCGCCACCACCGTTACCTACTCCATCCGCGGCCTGGCCGACCATACCGCCCGCATCCTGGAACAGGGCGTGGAGGGTATGCTCCTGAAGGTTGACGGCATAGAGACCTGGGTACGGCTGATTGGCGTGCACAACGCCTACAACGTGCTGGCCATCTACAGCGCCGCCGTCTGCCTGGGCGCCGACCCTTCCCAGACGCTGGTGGCCCTGTCCAAGCTGGAATCGGCCCCCGGACGCCTGGAGAACATCACCGGCCCCCGAGGCATTACCGTGGTGCTGGACTACGCCCACACCCCCGATGCCCTGGAGAACGTGCTCAAGTGCCTGCGCACCATCTCCTCCGACCGTCAGCTCATCTGCGTATTTGGCTGCGGCGGAGACCGTGACAAGAGCAAGCGCCCGGAGATGGCCCAGATTGCCCAGCAGCTGAGCGACCGCGTGGTCATTACCTCCGACAACCCCCGCACCGAGGATCCTGAAGCCATCATTGCCGATATCAAAGCCGGTCTGGATCCTATGAGCCTGGCCAAGACGCTCACCATCACCGACCGCAAGGAGGCCATCCGCACCGCCATCCTCACCGCCCCGGACGGAGCCATTATCCTGCTGGCCGGCAAGGGACACGAAGATTACCAGATTGTGGGCCACGAGAAGCGCCCCTTCATAGAAAAAGACATTGTGAACGAAACCTTTAAACTGATGCTGCAATGATTTACCATCTGTTTCAATACCTGGAGAGAATCGGCGTCGATTTTCCCGGCATCGGCCTGATGCACTACCTGAGCTTCCGCGCTATGATGGCGGCGGTGACGGCTGTGCTGATGTCCCTGTTTGCCGGCAATAAGATCATTGACTGGCTGCGCGCGAAGCAGATTGGTGAAACGGTGCGTGACCTGGGCCTGGCCGACCAGATCCAGAAGAAGGGCACCCCCACTATGGGCGGCATCATCATCATCCTGAGCATTCTGAGCGGTGTGCTCCTGTTCTGCGACCTCACCAACATCTATGTGCTCCTGCTTCTGCTGAGCACGGTCTGGTGCGGTGCGCTGGGCTTCACCGACGACTATATCAAAGTGTTCAAGCACCGCAAGGAAGGGATGAGCGAGAAAGGCAAGCTCGTTGCCCAGGTGGTGCTGGGCTTCATCATCGGCCTTACCGTGTGGATGAGCCCCGACATTGTGGTCCGTGAGAAAGTGATGGTGAAAGAGAGCATAGAGCGCACCCTGGAGACGGAAACCACTGTTACCAGCGGCCGCTTCCAGGAGGAGAACGTGGTCAAGAGCACCAAGACCACCATCCCCTTTGTGAAGAACCACGAGTTTGACTATCGCTGGCTCTCCCCCGTCAAGGGCGCCTGGGGCTGGTACTGCAAGTGGGCCATCTATGTTCTTATGATTGTTCTCGTGATCACCGCCTGCTCCAACGGCACCAACCTCACCGACGGCCTGGACGGCCTGGCGGCGGGAACATCGGCCATAGTAGGCGTAGTACTGGGTGTGATAGCCTGGCTGGGCGGTAACCTCATTGATTCCAACTTCCTGAACATTATGTATATACCGGGCTCCGGAGAGATAGCCATCTTTATGAGTGCCTTTGTGGGTGCTCTGGTGGGCTTCCTCTGGTACAATTCCTTCCCGGCCCAGGTGTTTATGGGAGATACGGGTAGCCTGACCATTGGCGGAATCATTGGCGTGAGCGCCGTGCTTATGCGCAAGGAGCTGCTGATTCCGCTGCTGTGCGGAGTGTTCTTTGCCGAGAGCCTCTCGGTAATCCTGCAGCGCACTTACTTCAAGTTTACCCGCAAGCGCACGGGCACCGGCAAGCGCATCTGGAGTATGGCTCCGCTGCACCACCACTACCAGGACAAGAAGGCTCCGGAAGGTCCCGTGATCTTCCCCAAGCCCGTTCCTGCCCAGCACGAGGCAAAGATCACTGTCCGTTTCTGGATTGTCCAGATCCTTTTGGCAGTAAGTACGTTAGCATTGTTAAAGATTAGATAATTACATGGCACGCGTTGTTGTTTTGGGTGGCGCCGAAAGTGGAGTAGGCGCCGCAGTATTGGCAAAAGTAAAGGGTTTTGATGTGTTCCTGAGCGACAAGGGACAGATCAAGGAAGACTATGTGAAGACCCTTCAGAAGTGGGAGATTCCCTTTGAGCAGGGCCAGCACTCCGAGGACCTGATTCTGAACGCCGACGAGGTGGTCAAGAGCCCCGGCATCCCGGGCACCGTGCCAATGGTGCAGAAGATCCGCGAAAAGGGCATCCGCATAGTGTCAGAGATTGAGTTCGCCAGCCGCTACGACAGCGCCAAGAAGATCTGCATCACCGGCTCCAACGGCAAGACCACTACCACCAGCCTCATCTACTACCTGCTGCAGAACGCCGGCCTCAACGTGGGCCTGGGCGGCAACATTGGCAAGAGCTACGCCTATCAGGTGGCCACCGAGCACTTTGATTACTATGTGCTGGAGATCAGCAGCTTCCAGCTGGACGACATCTACGACTTCAAGCCGGACATTGCCATTATCACCAACATCACCCCGGACCACCTGGACCGCTACGACCACAAGATGGAAAACTACGTGGCCGCCAAGTTCAACATTACCCGCAACCTCACGCAGGACGACTGCTTTATCTTTGACTCCGATGACGCCATTACTATAGGCCATCTCAACAACATTGTCCTGCGCTGCAAGATGCTGCCCTTCTCCCAGGAGAAAGAGGTGCCCCAGGGTGCCTTCCTCCGGGACAACAAGATGGTCATCCGCTACGACAAGGAGGAGACCGACCTCTTCCTGGAAGAGTTGGCCCTGGGCGGCAAGCACAATATCTACAACTCTATGGCCGCTGCCCTGGCCGCCAAGGCCACGGGCATTGAGAACGAGGTCATCCGCAAGTCGCTGGCCACGTTCCAGCCCATCGAGCACCGCCTGGAGCCCGTGCTGAGCATCAAAGACGTGCTGTACATCAACGACTCCAAGGCCACCAACGTGGACAGCGCCTGGTACGCCCTGGAATGCCAGAAGAAGCCCGTGATCTGGATTGTGGGCGGAACCGACAAGGGCAACGACTACAGCGTCCTCAACGACCTGGTGAAGGAAAAAGTGAAGGCCATCGTGTGTATGGGTGTGGACAACACAAAGATTCACGCTGCCTTTGAGAAGCTGGTGCCCATCATTACGGACACCGCCAGTGCCGAGGAGGCCGTACGCAAATCGGCCGAACTGGCCCAGCCCGGAGACGTGGTGCTCCTGAGCCCCTGCTGCGCCAGCTTTGACCTCTTCAAGAATTACGAAGACCGGGGCGAGCAGTTCAAAGCTGCCGTCCGCAAACTGTAATAGTTTATGGCCGAAGAACAAAAGACCAAAACCGGCTTCCTGGGCTACCTGACCCAGCTGATGGACCGATTCAGCGGAGACAAGGTGATCTTTCTGATTGCCCTGTTCCTGATGCTCATCTCCGTCATTTCCGTGTTCTCGTCTACCCCCAGACTGGTAAACGAGGGTCACGGAATTGACCGCGTGTCCATTATGGTGAGTCAGCTCAAGGTGGTGGGTATGGGCTTTGTCATTATTTTCGGCCTGTATTTCTTTGGCCGGCAGGACTGGCTGCACGCTCTCTCCAAATGGGGATTCGGGGTGAGCTTTGTGCTGCTGACCATCCTGGTACTCAATCTGAACCTGGGCGTGGTGCGCGCCGGCGAAATCAACGGTGCCCGCCGTATCCTCATTGTGGGCGGCTTCCAGGTGCATATTTACGAGTACATCAAGCTATTTATGATTATGTATCTGGGCTGGGCCCTGAATACCTTCAAGAACGGAGACTTCAAGCGGGCCAAGCAGCTGTCGGAGAAATTCCAAAGCCTGGCCTTTCTGGGCCGGGACAGCTCGCAGAAGGTGCTGTACATCTACTTCCCCATTGGTATGGTAAGCCTGATGGTGATGATGGGATCCAACTCTTCGGCCCTCTTCATTGGCGCCATTATGGTGCTGATGGTGATGGTGGGCGGCCTGGATATGAAGGACGTGGGCATCTTTGCCGTGGTCATTGCCCTAGCCATTGGAGGTATGTTTGCCGCTTACAAGGCCGGCTGGCTGGAAGGTAGCCGCTTTGGCACCGCCATTGGCCGAATTACCCAGGACGACGATGCCACTATGAAGATTCTGCTCAACAGCCCCCGCGAGAGTCAGGAATGGCTCAAGGCCCGCGGCAAGCTGGACCAGCCGGTAGGAGCCCTGCTGGCCATCAAGGAAGGCGGCATCTTTGGCAAGGGCATTGGCAACAGCACCCAGAAGTACCAGGTGCCCGTGATCTTTGGAGACTATATGTTCAGCTTCATTGTGGAAGAGACCGGCCTCATTGGCGCCCTCATCCTCATCCTGCTCTACTTCAGCCTCTTTGCCCGGGGAACCCTGGTGGCCCGGATGTGTGACAATTATTACGATAAGATTATAGTGACCGGCCTCATTATCCTGGTCACGGGACAGGCCTTTATGCATATGTGCGTGAACGTGCATATGCCGCTGGTGCCCCAGACGGGCCAGACGCTTCCGCTGGTGAGCCACGGAACCAACGCCTTCCTGGTCTTCAGCGTGGTGTTTGGCATCCTGCTGAGCATCTCCAAGGACGCCAGTGACAATATGGCCCGCAAGAAGGCCGAACTGGAGGCCGAGGCCGCCAATAGTTGGACCCAAGACAGTACGGTATAATGGAATACAAACCTTTACGAGTAATCATCAGCGGCGGCGGCACGGGAGGCCACATCTTCCCGGCCGTATCCATAGCCAACAAGCTCAAGCAGCTGTGCCCCCAGACGGAAATCCTGTTTGTTGGGGCCGAAGGAAAGATGGAAATGGAAAAGGTGCCGGCCGAAGGCTACAAGATTGTGGGCCTTCCCATAGCCGGCGTGCAGAGACGCCTGTCCATAAAGAACCTTATGAACAACCTCACCGTTCCGTTCCGCGTGCTGGAGAGCGTGGCGCACGCCCGCCGCATTGTGAAAGACTTCAAGCCCGACGTGGTGGTGGGCGTGGGCGGTTATGCCAGCGCTCCCCTGCTGTGGGCAGCCACCGGAATGAAGATTCCCGCCGTGATTCAGGAGCAGAACGGCTTTGCCGGCCTTACCAACAAGATACTGGGCGGCCGCGTGCAGAGCATCTGCGTAGCCTACGAGGGTATGGAACGCTTCTTCCCGGCCGAAAAGATAGTTATGAGCGGAAATCCCATCCGCGAAATCCTGTCCCAGCCCGCTACGCCCGAAATGAGGGCCGAAGCGATGGACTTCTTTGGCCTGTCTCCGGAGAAAAAGCACCTGTTTGTGGTGGGCGGCAGCCTGGGCAGCGGCACCCTCAACCACGCTATGGAGCACTGGATCCAGGACGGATGCCAGGACGGCGAAGGCGTGGAAGTGATCTGGCAGTGCGGCAAATACTATAAGAAGGAAGTGGACAACTTTATGGAGGCCCACTCCGATGTGCAGGGCATCAGGCACTTTGACTTTATTGGCCGAATGGACCTGGCCTACGCAGCCGCCGACGTGGTTATCTCCCGCAGCGGCGCCAGCACGGTCTCCGAGCTCTGCGCCATGGGCAAGCCCACGGTGTTTGTGCCTTCTCCCAACGTGGCCGAAGACCACCAGACGCACAACGCAATGGCCCTGGTGCGCAAGAACGCCGCTATGCTGGTCAAGGACAGCGAGGCCCTGGACGACCTCCTGCCCACCGCCCTGGGCCTGGTACACAGCCCCGAGCGGATGGAGCAGCTGAGCAAGAATGCAGAGGCTATGGCCCTGCGCAACGCTGCCCAGATTATTTGTGACGAGATTTACAAGCTGGTATGAAAAACGTATATTTCATAGGAATTGGCGGCATTGGAATGAGTGCCATTGCGCGTTACTATAAGTTCAAGGGGTATAACGTGGCCGGATACGACCGCACGCCTTCCGAGCTCACAGCCAAGCTGGAGGCCGAAGGCATAGCCGTGCACTATGAAGACCGCCCCGACCTGGTTCCCGCCGACAAGGCCGAAACCCTGGTGGTGTACACCCCCGCCATTCCCGCCGACCTCCAGGAACTGCGCAAAGTGCTGGACACGGGCTACACCGTGCTCAAGCGCTCCCGTACGCTGGGTGAGATTACCCGTGGACAGCGCTGCCTGGCCGTAGCCGGCACCCACGGCAAAACCACCACCTCCACCCTTACCGCCCATATCCTCACCCAGACGGGCGAAGGCTGCAGCGCCTTCCTGGGCGGCATCTCCCGCAACTACGGCACCAACCTGCTTATGTCCAAGAACAACACCGTGGTGGTGGAGGCCGACGAATTTGACCGCTCCTTCCTGCAGCTCTTCCCGGAGATTGCCGTGATTACCTCCGTGGAGGCAGACCACCTGGATATCTATGGTGACTACGAGCACGTGGTGGAAGCCTTCCGTAACTTTGCCAGCCAGGTGAGCGGCACCGTCATTGTCAAGAAAGGCGCCCCTGTGACAAAGGAGCATACCAAAGCCAACGTTCTAACCTATCATTATACGGATTCTTCGGCCGACTTTTATGCCGAAAATCCCCATCCCGATGCCTGCGGCTACTTCCACTACGACCTCCACTGGCCGGGTGGCATTGTCAAGGACGTCCGCGTGGGCGCCCCCGGCTGGGTGAATGCCGAGAACAGCATTGCCGCCGCAGCCATTGCCCTCACCTACGGCCTGGAGCCGGAAGCCGTGAAGGCCGCCATTGGCACCTTCGAAGGCGTCAAGCGCCGCCTGGAGGTGCACGTGAACACCCCTACCCTGTCGTACATTGACGACTACGCGCATCATCCGTCGGAGCTCACGAGCGCCATCACGTCTATGCGCGACATTTTCCCGGGCCGAAAGATCACCGGCATCTTCCAGCCCCACCTGTACACCCGCACGCGGGACTTTGCAGCCGAGTTTGCCCAGGCCCTTTCGGCCGTGGACAAGCTCATCCTGCTGGACATTTACCCTGCCCGCGAGGAGCCCATCCCCGGCGTAACGTCCGAGATGATTTTCAAGGACGTGACCGCTCCGGAGAAGGTCCTGCTCAAGAAAGAGGAGCTTATGGACTATTTGGCCGATGAGCCCATTGACGTGCTGGCCACCTTTGGCGCCGGCAATATTGACCGATTTATTGAACCTATCACCGAACTCCTGAAGAGCCGCTTATGAAGCGTATCTACCGTCATATTCTAGGCCTGATGCTGGTAGGCGTTTGCGTAGCCGTCTGGGTGCTCACCACCGGGATGGCGCGGCGCGAACTGCGTACCCGCACGTGCCAGGGCAAGGGCAAGCTGCAAGTGACGGTGACCGACTCGCTGGAGCGCCGTTTTGTGGCCAAGGCCGATGTCCAGGACTGGCTGGAAAAGGAATATGGGGCTTACGCAGGTCTTCCGCTGGACAGCGTGGACCTCACCCGCATAGAGAAGCTCATCTGCTCCCACAGCGCCGTGCGCGAGGCCGAAGCCTGGATCACGGACGACGGCGTGCTGCACGTGGCGCTGAGCCAGCGGGAGCCGGTAATCCGTCTGGAGAACGGGCAGAACGCCTGCTACGCCGACGAAACCGGTTACCTCTTCCCCCTGCAGGCACGCGGCAGCGTGTCGGTGCCGGTGGTGAGCGGAAAGCTGCCCTTTGACGTTCCCAAGGGCTTCAAGGGTTACTTGGAGAATCCGGAGCAGGCTCTTTGGCTGAGCCGGGTCATCAGCCTGGTAAGCTATATGAGAGGAAAGGTTTGGGAGAAAGACATCCGGAAGCTCACGGTTCTACCCGACGGAGAGCTGGTGCTCTATCCCGTGCAGGGGCGTGAGGAGTTCCTCTTCGGCCCTCCTGTGAGGATTGAAGAGAAATTCAAGCTCCTGACCACCTACTACAGGAGCATTGCTCCGTCCAAGGACCCGGGCTACTACGGAAAGGTGGACCTCCGCTACCGGAAACAAGTGGTTTGCAAGAAATAAAAAACTAATATATATGGAAGAAAAGTACATAGCCTCCATTGACCTGGGCAGTTCCAAGTTCGGCCTGTGCGTAGCGCGCATAACCGGCGACGACGTCCAGATTGTCTACTACAAGGAAACCCCGTCGGAGGGTATCCGCGCCAGCCTCATTGCCAACCCCCTGAAGGCATCCCAGAAGCTTAAGGAAGCCGTTCAGGAGGCCGAAAAGGAACTGATGATCAAGATCCTGCAGGTGGTGGTGGGTATGCCCCGCAGCGAGGTGGCGCAGGTGACGGCTTCGGCCCGCATTGACCGCTCCCTGCCGGACGATTATATCTCGGCCGAAGAAGTGGCTACCCTCAAATCCATCGCGCTGGAGACCTACCCGCTGGACAACCCCGAGAAGCAGATTATCTACGGGGCCGTGGCCCAGTCGTTCTCCATTGACGACGAGATTCAGCTGGTGGAGGAAGAGGTTGTGGGTACCCTGAGCAGCTCCCTGGAAGGCAACTTCAAGGTGTTCCTGGGCAACCGCACCGCTACCACTGCCCTGGACAAGATCTTTAACCAGCAGGGCATTTCCATTGCCAAGAAATACTTCCTGCCGGAAGTGGTGGCCCGCACCGTGCTCACCGAGGAAGAACGCTCCAGCGGCGTAGCCCTGGTGGATGTGGGTGCCGGTGTTACCTCCCTGGCCATCTACCACGGCGGCATTATGCGCTACTACGCTTCCATCCCGTTTGGCGGTAAGGTCATTACCGGAGACATCCGCACCGAGTGCTCCATCTCCGAGGAACTGGCCGAAAAGATCAAGAAGCGCTTTGGCGCCTGTATGCCCGGCAAGCTGGCTACCCTGAGCGAGAAAGTGCTGCAGATCCGTGTCACCGAACCTTACAAGGAGGTTCCGGTACGCTATATTTCCGAAATCATTGACTGCCGTTGCCGCGAGATTGTTTCGGCCATCCTCTACTACATCCAGGAGAGCGGCCTGCAGAACTCCCTGCGCAGCGGTATCGTGCTCACCGGCGGCGGTGCCGAGCTCACCAACCTGGTTCCGCTGGTGAAGGAGATGTCGGGCTACGAGGTACGCCGCGGCACCACGCGTTACAACCTCTTCTCGGCCCCCGTTGGCAGCCGCGCTTATTCCGCCGCCGCCACTTCGGCCATCGGTATGGTGCTCAGCGCCAAGGAGGACAGCCTCCCCGACTGCATCACTATGCCGGAGAAGGCTCCCGAGGTGCCCGAAGAGGAGATGATGGAACTGGAGGTGACCGACGAGACCCAGAACACCATTTCCGACGAGGAACTGGCCACCGGAGAGACGGGCAATCTCATTGATCCCGAAGACTTTGGTGAGGCCGTCAAGAAAGAGAAGCCCAAGAAGACCCAGAAGGTGAAGGTCCCCAAGCGGCCCGGCATCCTGGGCATTGCCTGGACCAAGATCCGCAGCACCGCGCTGGATTTTTACGATGACGAAAACAAGGAGGAGTAAGTTATGAAATACGATAATTTCAATATCAAGCCCACTGACTGGAACGACGAGAATGCCATTATCAAAGTGATTGGCGTAGGTGGCGGCGGCTGCAATGCCGTGAACTATATGTACCACCAGAACATCCAGGGTTGCAGCTTCATTGTGTGCAACACCGATGCGCAGGCCCTGGCCTCCAGTGAAGTTCCCGTAAAGATCCAGATGGGTCAGAACGGCCTGGGTGCCGGCACCGACCCCACCGCCGGCCGCAACGCCGCCCTGGAAAGCCAGGACGAGATTGCCGCCAAGGTGATGGACTGCGGAACCAAGATGCTCTTCATCACCGCCGGTATGGGCGGCGGTACCGGAACGGGTGCATCTCCTGTCATTGCCAAGATGGCCAAGGACCGCGGCATCCTCACGGTAGCCGTTGTGACCATCCCCTTCAAGAACGAAGGCAACGAGAGCCAGTCCAAGGCTGTGGACGGCATCCACGAACTGGAGAAGAACGTGGACTCCCTCCTCATCATCAACAACGAGAAACTGTATCAGTTCTTTGGCGATACCCTCATCCAGGAAGCCTTCCCCAAGGCCGATGAGGTGCTGGCCACCGCCGTTCGCGGCATCATTGAGGT
Source organism: Bacteroidales bacterium (assembly GCA_016285215.1). The sequence goes on from JAEEQI010000055.1 coordinate 12,287, forward strand.
CATCTCCTGCCCCGGCTACATCAACGTGGACTTCCAGGATGTGTGCAAGATGATGCGCAACTCCGGTATGGCCCTGATGGGCAGCGGCGAGGGTTCAGGCAACGACCGCCTGGAGCTGGCCGTCAAGGGCGCTTTCGAGAGCCCGCTGCTCAATGACTTTGACCTGAAAACTGCTAAGAACGTACTTATCAATATCACCACCGGTAACAATGAGCGCGGCGCCAAGATGAGCGACCTCGAGCGCATTGACGATATGATTACCGAGTACACCGGCGACGCCAACCATTTCAAGAAGGGTATCATCTGGGACGACGATCCCGAGTTTGGAGACAAGGTGCGCATCACCGCCATTGTGACGGGCTTTGAGATGGATCTGGGCGGACTGGGCCTCAACAAGGACCTGGGCAACCTGGTTATCATTGACGAGGACTTCCAGTGGGAGGAACCCCACCACGAGGGCGAACTCTCCATCCCCACCGGTGCCGAAACCATCAAGATTGGCTACAACAATTCCGACAACGCCAAGCGCTTTGACTTCTCCTCCGAGAAGAAACCCGTGCTTTGCGTAGCCCCCGGAGAGAAGAAGGCCGATCTGGAGAACATTCCGGCTATCCGACGCACGCACAGCCCTGCTTAGCGTGGTCCTAGCATATTGATTACTAACAGTTAAAAGCAATAAGCCCCGGGTCGTGATGACCAGGGGCTTATTGTTTCCGGCTGGCGTTGGAAATATGGGCGGAATCCGCTAACTTTGCACCTCCAATTTAGAAGTATGGAAAGAAGAACACGTGTAAGATTTGCCCCGTCTCCCACCGGACCGCTGCATATGGGCGGCGTCCGCACTGCTTTGTACAACTATCTGTATGCCAAGCAGAA
>JAEEQI010000227.1 GCA_016285215.1 Bacteroidales bacterium
AACAATAAAGGATTATGCTAAAGAAACTTAGAGTGGCGCTGGCCTGGGTTTTCTGGATAGGGATTACCCTCCTGTTCCTGGATTTCACAGGCGCGTTGCACGGCTACCTGGGCTGGATGGCCAAGGTCCAGTTCCTCCCTGCCCTCCTGGCCCTCAATGTGGGCGTAGTAGTGGCCCTGGTGCTGCTTACGCTGGTTTTGGGCCGCGTGTATTGTTCGGTCATCTGCCCGCTTGGCGTCTTCCAGGACGGCATTTCCTGGCTGGGCACCCACAAGAGCAAGAAACCGTACCAGTACAAGAAAGAGAACAAGTGGCTCCGCTACGGCGTGTGGGCCGCCTTTGTCATCTGTTTCATTGTGGGTGTACAGGTTGTAGTAACACTGCTGGCGCCGTATAGCGCCTATGGCCGAATGGTGCAGAACCTCCTGCAGCCCGTTTACCTGTGGTGCAACAACCTCTTTGCCAAACTGGCCGAGCGTGCCGGCAGTTACGCCTTCTATAATGAGGAAGTATGGCTCACCAGCCTCTCTTCCCTCATTATCTCGGTGGTAACGCTGGTGGTTCTGGTGGTCCTGGCCCGCAAACACGGCCGCACCTACTGCAACGCCATCTGCCCCGTGGGCACCACGCTGAGCTTCTTCTCCCGCTTTGCTATGTTCCGTCCCGTCATTGACACGGAAAAGTGCAAGCACTGCAAGGCCTGCGAGCTCCACTGCAAGGCCCAGTGCATAGAGATTACCAAAGACAGCGCCCACATTGACTACTCCCGCTGCGTAGACTGCTTCAACTGCATAGAAGAATGCAAGTTTGGAGCCCTCCAATACAAGTACGCCTGGAAGAAAGATTCTTCGCCTTCGGCTCAGAATGACAAAGGCCGAAGGGCGTTTATGACCGGAACGGCCATTGCCGTAGGCGCCGCCGCTTTCAAGGGCGTGGAAGCCCGGGCCCAGGAACTGGCCAAGAAGACGGACGGCGGCTTTGCCGACATCCTTCCCAAGCAGGCCCCCAAGCGCGAAACGCCCATCACGCCTCCCGGCAGTATGGGTATCAAGAACTTCTACCGCCGCTGCACGGGCTGCCAGCTCTGTATTGCCGAGTGCCCCAACAATGTGCTTCGGCCTTCCTCTGACTTCAACCGCCTGATGCAGCCCGAGATGAGCTTCGAGAAGGGCTTCTGCCGTCCAGAGTGCACCCGCTGCTCCGAGCTCTGCCCCGCCGGGGCCATTCTGCCCGTCACCAAGGAAATCAAGACCAACTTCCACATTGGTACGGCCGGCGTCAATGTAAACCTCTGTCTGGAAGCCACCGGCAAGAGCCCCTGCGGCAAATGCGCCGAGGTATGCCCCACCGGCGCCATCGCTATGATCCAGCAGGGAGAACACCGCCGCCCGGCAGTGGCCGAAGAAATTTGCATCGGCTGCGGCAAGTGCGAGTATCTGTGCCCTGTCAGACCCATCAGTGCCATCACGGTTAACGGAAAGGAGGTACACGTATGAAACGGAGAGATTTTATCAAGATAAGTGGTGCAGCCGCCCTGGCTGCCGCCTGCGGTCCCAAGGGCACCCAGGCCCAACCCACCCGGGAAGAAGGCCCCGAGCAGATGCTTATGCGGCAAAACCCCAAGAACGGAGACCGCATTTCGGCCCTGGGCTTTGGCTGTATGCGCTGGCCTATGATTAAGGATGCCAATGGCAAAGATGTCATTGACCAGGAGGCCGTGAACGAGATGGTGGACTACGCCATTGCCCACGGCATCAATTACTTTGACACCTCCCCTGCTTACCTGCAGGGGCAGAGCGAGAAAGCCGCCGGCATTGCCCTGAGCCGCTACCCGCGTGACAAGTACTATATTGCCACCAAGCTGTCCAACTTCAGCGACGCTTCCCCGGAGGCTTCCATCCAGATGTACAAGGACTCCTTCAAGCAGCTCAAGACAGACTACTTTGACTACTATCTGCTGCACTCCATCGGCCGTGGCGGAAAGGATGCCTTTAACCAGCGCTATGTGAACAATGGCCTGCTGCCCTTCCTTCTGGAAGAGAAGAAGGCCGGCCGCATACGCAACCTGGGCTTCTCTTTCCACGGCGCCAAGCACGAGTTCGACTATTTTATGGAGCTCTTTGACTCCGGAGAAATGATCTGGGACTTTGTGCAGATTGAGATGAACTATGTGGACTGGACGCACGCAGACGGCGTAAGAAACGTCAATGCAGACTATCTGTACGAAGAACTGGACAAGCGTGATCTTCCTATAGTTATTATGGAACCGCTGCTGGGCGGCCGCCTGGCCCGCGTGCCGGAAAGCATCTCCCGCCATATGAAGGAGCGCGAACCGGACAAGAGCGTGGCCTCCTGGGCCTTCCGCTTCTGCGCCACGTATCCGCGCGTATTGTGCGTCCTCTCGGGTATGACCAATATGGATCCGCTCAAGGAGAACGTAGAGA
>JAEEQI010000056.1 GCA_016285215.1 Bacteroidales bacterium
TTCTTCCGTCGTTAACTCACAAAGAACTGTTGCAAAGCCCTTTTCCTCGGCAAAGAGTGGTGGTATCTAGAGTGATATGATGAATCAATGGCTACTCATACTGATTCACATGCCTATACCTCTCCCCCAACTCCAGCAGTTGCTTGAACAACTCCAGCCGCTCCGGCTTCAACTCTCCAGCATTCATAAGCTTCTTGTTGTGCTTCCACCAAGAGCGCATGTTGCGTTCCTCCGGGATGAACTTGGAGGGTTTGCGATGGTTGGTTTCCAGAAAGTCAATGGCTTCATGCCACTTTGCCAGCCAAAGCTCGTCTTGGGTCATATTACTTTTATTAAGGCCGATAAATTCATCGCGTAAGGTTGTCCTCCGGCTCCGCAAACTCAAACATCATATCCAAAACACTGGTTTTGAGCACCTTTCTGCCAAAACCCGGGCCACGGTCCTCCGGCCGTTCATTCACCTCGCACAGGCCAATCAGATGGAATAGCCGATTGAACACCCTATATCCATAGGCACTGTAATCATCCATCATCGGAAACGCCTTGGCATACTCTGCTGTATAGAAATCTGTATGCCGCCACACATCACCATAATGATGCAGGAGCCATAGTGAGTATAACCGCCCTACATTACCCACCTCCAAATCCTCGTGAAGATCCAGCCAGCCGGTGTTGTAATTTTGCATCAAGAAGAGTATCACCGAACGTAGCAGTTCATTCCTACTACCAATAAGCTTCTGCCCTTTAGCCGTAAGTGACATCTTCCCAAAACGGATTTTTATCAAGCCGCACTCTTTGAGCACAACTCGAAGCACCTGAATTTCTTCCGTTTTAGGCTCACTTTTCTGCTTGAACCAATCCGTATTCCAGCTCCGTGCCCCCATCAAATATATGTCCTCAACAATCTTGGGAGGGATATACCCTTTTGCTGTCAGCTTTAACTCTCCAGCCGACAACATATTCATCAGATGCAGAACCTGATGCATAAACGGTATCTGTTCAACTTGCTCGTCGGTTAACGTGCGAAGTTGAACTGGGCACCCCTTTTCAAAAGGCGTGTAAAGCATCCGATACATTTCATCGGGAGAGAAGCCAGTGTCGATTGATATCATATGTTCAATTTTCGATGGCAATCAGGTGTTCAGTTTTGGATGGCAGTGGACAACCGCCAAACTACTTTAACTTATACTTCTTAATAAGGTAAGGCTTTATCTTTGGCGAAGCAACTGCTCTTTGGATGCTCTCTAGTACATCTTCGGGGAGCAAGGAGCCCAGATAATCTGCCGATGCCAGAACCCTTGCCGCATTAAACTCCCGAATCAAATATCCATCCACATAGCTATCATGATCAAGGAAGCCATACTGTTCACTCGATATCAAATGCTGGTAAGGGCCGATTTGCATAAAGAGTTTCTCGTTGATGTTGGAATTAATCAACAACGCAGCAACAACCGTATCACCGTCCTTGCCGATGATAACAAAGCGCTTTTCTTTACTTGATTTTCCTTTCTTTGGCTGGACATTATCTTCAGGAAACATTTCCATCCGAAGAACTTGCCCCACATCCAATGCCCGACGCTTCAGCTCTTCGGGAAACGAATCCAATTCCATCATCTCAGCGCATTCTCAAGGGTATAGTACTCTTTCAGATATTCCAGAATCTCAGGGCTGGCGTTCCCTTCTTTGGCGATGTTAACATTACTCATCACCTTTTTCCCTCGCTTACTCTTAAAGACACGATTCCACTCCTCGCTATGAGTATCTTCTTTTATATCATCAAAACTCATAGCAGCTACCTTCTCAATAGCGGAATCAATAGCCACGATATCGGATGCCGACAGATAATCCATATCCGGTTTCTCCTTGGCAGTAAACTGTTCTGCATCAAAACCGATTGCTGCAGCAACATCAATTAAGCCATCATTCTGATGGAACTCTATTTGGCTTTGATCTCCACGTGCAATCTTCAAAATATCATAGATATCAGAAGGAACCGGGCCGAACGGAAGGGCACAAATCTCATCCTTGAAGAGAGGAACTCCAGACTGTGCCAATTGACTCTGCTGGGCATAGAAAGCCGTTTTCACAATACTATAAACATCACGTCGCTCGGGCGAGCTGTTCTGAATAATGTACAGAACAACCGCCTTAAGAGTCAATATGTCCTCTTTCGTTCTTTTCATAATCTGCGGGTAGCGCTGTAAGGATACCGACCGTGGCGGCGTAAAGGGTACCGCCGTAGCGCGCAATAGGGTACCACCAGAAGGCGGCCTGTTTGGTCTGGTCACAAAGGTAATATTATTTTTTCTTTCTCCGGCGCATGGACTCGCCTTTCAGTTCTATATGTGTTGCATTGCTGACGAGCCTGTCCATGATGGCGTCAGCCAGAGTAGGTTCCGCAATATAGTCGTACCACTTGTCCAGTGGCAGCTGGGAGGCGATTATCATTGATTTCCGCTCATAGCGGTCTTCAAGTATTTGCAGAAGAGCCAGCCGTGCGTTGGCATCAAGGGGTTGCAGCCCGAAGTCATCCAGTATGATGAGATCGTATTTGTCGAGCCTTGTAAGCACCTTTAGGAACGTGCCGTCCAGCTTCGCCAGGGCTATCTTTTCAATGAACTTGTTCATGTTCAAGTACATTGTCCTTAGTCCCAGGAAGCAGGCCTGATTGCCCAATGCGCAAGCTAGGAAGGACTTTCCGCAGCCGGTCAGACCGGTTATCAGGATGTTTTCAGCACGACGGATGAAGGAACAGTCACCAATCTCTGACAACTGAGCCTTAGTGAGATTGCGATCAGTGGAGCATTCGATGTCCTCCAAGCACGCATGGTAACGGAGTTTGCTCGTTTTCAAGAGTAGCTGTGTTCGCTGGTTGTCACGGTACACGCGTTCCGCTTCAGCGAGTTTGGCAACACCAAGATTGATGTCTGGCCGGTCAGCTACCGGCAACATGGCAATGCCTTTATAGGCTTCAGCCATGCCTTTAAGTTTTAAGGCGTTAAGCCTGTCTATGGTTTCTTGTATATTCATGGCTTCAGCTTACGGATTTGTAGGAGGCGGCACCCCGGACATTCGTGTTCTTAGGGGTGGACGAGATGATGGCATCGACGCCCGAGGCAACAGCCTTGTCTTTGTTGTTTTTGATCAAGTTCTTCAGCATCTTGAAGGTAAAGATCTCCGTAGAGCTGTGTATGAGGGCGCATGCGCCCTCAATGCGCTCCTCGCCATAGTGGGCGGCAAAGCGGAAGAAGGCTTCACAGTCCCTGTATGCATACTGCGGGATAATATTTCCATTCAAGATTCTGCCCACAGCCCAACGGGTCTCGGGGCCAATAAGCGAAGCTCGTTTGAGGTAGTCCATGGCTCCCATATCACGGGTGCGTTTGTAAGCACGATGGCTGGGCGGCATATGTTCAGGTTCAGTGTCTTTCCCATAAGGAGTACGGTTGCGCTTCCAGCTGGCGACACGCTCCAGACCACTGTAGACTTCAACTGTCTCCACATCCCAAAGGACCGTCACTTCAGTTCCAATGTACTGGTACGGGACACTGTAGCGATGCTGCTCCTCACCTACGATGACGTGGTAGTCAGAGCCCAACTTGATAGTCTTCCTGTAACGGAAGGCGAACGGCACTGCCGGGATGTCGTGCATCGCGGCAAACTCATCAGCAAAGAAGAGTTCGTTACGGCTCTTACCCCGCTTGGCCATGGGGCGGTCATTCAACTCTGCCAGCAACTCGGCAATGCGCATATTCAAGGCGTCCAGGCTATCGTAGACCTCGTTCCGGAGCCGGGCATAGATGTACTTGTAGACAATGCTTACAAGGCCTTCTACCGGGCCTTTGTCCCGGGGCTTCCTGACACGGGCAACATCCGGGATGATGTCATAGTACGTGGCCCATTCATCCGTAGACTCAGTGAACGGACGCTCATATTTGGAGTTTCGGTGAACCCACTGCGTCATGTTGTCGCTCCGTGCCGTTGCCGGGGCACGGCCCCACGACTGAAGACACTTTCCAAGTCCGTAAAACAGGTACTCCTGGGACATGTTTGGAAGGGCAATGGCAAAGGCCTTATTGCTGTAAGGAAGGATGCAGCATAAGACATCCACGGCAACCCATTCACCGGTCTCCTTGTTTCGGTAATAGAGTTTGTCACCGGCAAAGTCTACCAGCATCTCGTGGCCGGGGAGATAAGTGTTCGAGTAAGAGTACTCGTTCTTCTCCTGGTGCTCACGCAGATACTTTTTGAACTGGGTGTACTGATAACCGTCCGGATTTTCCTTCCGATACTCCTCCCAGAGGAGATACTTGGTCACATACGGCCGCTTTAGCTCGGCCAGGTAGTAGTCCAACTTCTTGTCCAGTTCTGCTTTGCGGGCATCTGGAACAGGTTTGGGTGACGGAGGCTGCAGAAGGGCGTTGAGCTGTTCGTCCGACATTTGGCGAAGGACATACAGCGGGATCTCAACCTGCCCGACTCGCTCCTTGTACGCATGTACGGTGCGCTTGCTCATATGGAGGTCGTGGCAGATCTGGTTCATGGACCGGCCAGCATCCATCAGCTGAAGCATTCTCTTGAGTTTGAGCATTGTAATTTTGTCGTTTGCCATGATATCATCTCGTATTGGTCCGAGACAATATAATGAAGTTTATTTGATAAAATTACAGGCTCCTCTGGTGGTACCCTATTGCGCGCTATAGGCGGTACCCATTTGCGCGCCGCGGTCGGTACCTATTCGAGCGCTACAGGTGGTGCCCCTCGCGCGCCCGCGGCATTTGTTTTTATTTCTCATACAATTGACAGCAAAAGATAAATATGCGAATACAAATGGACATCCAGACGAAGATCCGTTCTGGCAAAATGTTGATAATCAATTTTTATGTTTTAAGACTATGATATCAAATACACATTATCGATCTCTCGGTTTTGTCAAATTTCTGGCAATTATTCGTCTCGGTTTTGTCAGATTTAGATATGTTTTTCCTCTCGGTTTTATCAAATAGTGCTATATTTGCCACAGGAACCATAAAACCGAGAGGGTATGTATATAGAAAGACCGATAGACGCATTGCTTCTGGAGTGGAAGAACAGTGCCAACCGTAAACCGCTTCTTCTGAGGGGTGCCCGCCAGGTGGGAAAATCCTGGGCGGTAGAGCACCTTGGGGAGACCTTTGACTATTTCATAGAGGTGAACTTTGAAAAGCGTCCGGAGATGCTGGATGTTTTTCAGAAGATTCACGATGTGCACGAACTTGCCTCCAGTCTAGGTATGTATTACAACACCCCTGTGATACCTGGCCGGACACTGTTGTTCCTTGACGAGATTCAGAAATCGGCCGACGCCATTCAGAGTCTGTGGTCTTTCAAGGAGGATTATAAGGAACTACATGTCGTGGCAGCCGGGTCGCTGCTGGAATTCGCCCTTCAGGATTTGCCGTCATTCGGTGTGGGAAGGATTCGTTCGCTGTTCGTCTATCCTTTCTCTTTCGATGAGTTCCTGGTGGCCGAGGGTAAGGCCGACTGGGTAAAAGCAAAACAGGGGGCAAGTACGGAGAAGCCTCTGCTCGAGCCTTTGTACAATGACCTTGTGCAGCATTTCCGTACCTTCCTGATGGTGGGCGGGATGCCTGCCAGCGTTGCCGCCTGGATAACAACGCACGATTACAGCCAGTGTCAGGCAGAACTGGACGACATCCAATTGACCTACTATGACGATTTCCCCAAATACGCCAAAAAGGTTGATACGACACTGCTTCGGAACACGTTGCAGAGTGTTGTGATGCAGATCGGAGACAAGTTTACCTATAGCGAGGTGGATGGCGGATACCGGGCAGAAGAGGTGAAAAAGGCTCTGAAACTTTTGTGTGACGCCGGTATCATCAAGAGGGTGAGCTATACTTCCGGAAACGGACTCCCTCTTGGGGCGGAAGTGAATGACAAATTCCGTAAGTATATCTATCTTGACAGCGGCCTTCTGCTGCGCATACTGGATCTTGATTTTGGCGGAGCCCGCCAGTTGACGGAGATGATTATCGCAGGCACAGCTGAAGACTTGGTGAATAAAGGTGGCCTGGCAGAGATGGTTCTTGGATGGGAATTGGTGAAGTACAATAACCCCCGGACGCAGCACGACCTGTTTTACTGGGAGAATACCGCAGAGGGAACACGTTCAGATACTGCCGCTATTTGCGATATCCAATCTATTCGGCGAATAATGTCTTGACATGCCATAGTCTTCTTAAATAATGTGGTCAAAACGTGGTCAAATTTGGGGGATACAAAAAACAAGACTCTGTAAAGAGTTTGTAATGAAGATTCGGAGGCCGAAGGCCGACCCAGGGGGTCTGGGGGATTAGGCCCCCAGTCTATCGAAGATATTAGGCGCAAAAAGAGCTGCGATGTCGCAGCTCTTTTTGTGCCTCGGGCGGGAATCGAACCCGCACGGCCGTTTCGGGCCAAGGGATTTTCGTACCACTATGGCTTTCGCCACCATCTCTGTTTGTGGTCTGGACTATTCCTTCACCGTGGGGCGGGGCCCTTTAGGTGTGTCGTGTCTAGTCTCTGCACCTTCCTCTTTTCAGAGGCTTGGCTCAAGATTGCCATCGGCCTTACCCGCTATGGTTTCCTTGAATTTACGACATTCTACATCTCTCTTTTCAGAGAGTGCACTCAACCGTGCTTTTCCTCGATAATTATTTGTCAGGGCATGGCAATTGGGGCATAAGAGCTTTAAATTCTCAATGCGATTGTCTGTGTTGTTTCCATTGATGTGATGGATTTCCAACGGAATTGCATGACCTTGCCATTCGGATAAGCCACATTGTTCACAATGTGAGATACCGGTCTTCTTCTTATATCTTTCCCTTAATCTCCAAGAGCAGCGGTAGTCGGAGTCTTTGATAAAGACTTCATCGTCGCTGATGGCACTTTTAGGTTTGAAAACGAGTCCAACGTTCCATCCTTGTCCAGTAAAGTGACTGGTATCAAGGTTGTTATCCTTGATAAGTTTGTGAACGGTTTTGTAGTTTCCTCCGATGGGACGCAGTCCTAAATCTCGGAGTACACCGGCTATAGATTTGTTATTCTCTACAGCTTTGATAACGTCTTCTAATGAATACTGGTTCTTCATGGCAGAGGCAAAGATAAGTCTATCTTTTGTCTCTTACAAATAATTATTTCAAAGAGCTCGCATAAGTCCCTCGTGTCTACCATTCCACCACCAAGGCAAAATGTGGGACTGCAAAGATAAGGAATTTACAGCTTTTCTGCAATATGGGCCACGCGGGGGCTGCCCAGCAGACGCACCAGGGCGTCCCACCAGCGGGTGGGGAGGACGGCGTGCCAGAAGACGATGTTGGAGGCTCCCAGGCCCGGGCGGTAGCGGGGGCGGGGACGCTTGGCGGTGGCGGCTTTCACGATGGCGCGGGTTACCACAGAAGGGGCCGACAGTACCTGCATCGAGTAAATCTTGCGCATAGCCGTGGCCTCATTGGCCCCGGCCTGTTCATAGGCGCTTCCGGCGGTGCTGGAGGCCAGGTGGTCGGCCGCTATTTGGCCCCACTCCGTGCGGATGGCGCCGGGTTCAATGAGCACCACCTTCACACCAAAAGGTTTCATCTCAATGCGCAGGGCATCGCTGAAGGCCTCTACGGAAAACTTGGACACGTGGTACCAGCCGCCAAAGTTGAGGACGGCCTTGCCTGCCACGGAGCTGATGTTGATGATTCGGCCGTTTCCGCGTTCCCGCATACCGGGAAGCACCAGCTGGCAAAGCCGGGCCAGGCCGAAAAGATTCACCTCCAGCTGCCTTCTGGCTTCCTCCATGGGAACGGTTTCAATGGGGCCGAAGTATCCGTAGCCGGCATTGTTTACCAGCACGTCGATGGGCCCCACGGCGGCCACGCAGGCCTGCAGGGATTCTTCGGAAGTGACATCCAGGGCGATGGGAATGACTCCGTCGGCTTTTAACGGTTCCATCAGGGCCACGCGTCGCGCAGCGCCATATACTTGGTGCCCGAGTTGGGCAAGGACCCGTGCGGTATCAAAACCGATTCCGCTGCTGGCTCCCGTAACTAAAATTTTCATAATCAATGTATTAACACTCCAAATCCCGGCCTGTGGATGGGCTCCGGGACAGCCTGGGCCGATACGGATTTGACCGAAGCGGGAGCGGGGCCGCCGGTGGCAATGGAAAGCGTGGCGGCCAGCATTTTCTCGGACGGATCGCCCAGGGGGAAGGTCTCTTTGGGGCGGTCTTTCGCTGCATAGTCCGGCGTGATGCCGTCGGGCATGCTCAGGGTGACGCCGTTGCAGTCGGCATAACGGGAGACGACGAGGTAGATGCCCCAGTTGGGAAGGGCCGCTTTTCCTTCCTCGATGTCAAGGGTGGTTTCAGTAATGGAATCAAACCACTCGGTTGCCGAAAGGAGGATGCACCCTGTGAATTTTCCGTAGGTCTGTTGCCCCACCAGCGTTACGTCCATATACGGTTTCAGGCCGCAGATCAAGGCTTCGGAGGCCGAAGCGCTGTCATCGGTCACGATGGCCCAGAGGTGTTCGATGCCGGGGTTCACCTCCAGCGGGTGTACGGTTACTTCCTGCCCGGAAGAAATCTCGTACGTGAATTCGGGCTCAAAGCGTGTGGCGTCTTGCTCCGATTGGGTCAGGTTGTCGTTGTAAATATCCTTGTTATAGACCTTCTTGGCTTTGACCACATCGGGCGGGGCAATCATGGAGGCCAGGGCCGTTGAGGTGGTTACGTAGCCGCCGCCGTTGTAGCGGAGGTCCAGAATCAGATCGGTGATGCCTTCGGCCTTAAACTGGCCGAAGACCGTTTCCAGGTCGGGGCAGGAGTCCAGGGTGAAGGAGGTGAAGTGGAGATAACCAAAGCGTTTGCCGCCGTAGTCGAAGGTCGTGGCGGTGTGTACGGGATTCTCGTACATCTGTACAGACTGGAGGCTCACCGTGCGGCCGTCTTCCAGGCCCAGGGAGATGGATCCGGTTCCCCACAGTTTGCTGGCCTGAGCCGGATAATTGTCAGGGGTTATCAGCTCCCCGTCAACGGTCACGATGATGTCTCCACGCTGGAGTCCGGCCTTGCGGGCGGGAGAGTTTTCGTACGTATAAGTGACCACGGCGCATACCTGGGTCATGGCCTCGTCGTAGTAGTACAGGGTAAAGCTTAGCCCGAAGGTCTCCAGATTGCCGGAAAAGTAGCCTTCGACGTCGCTGAAGTTATCGTAGAGAGCGGTCCATTTGTCCATTTCGTAACGGGCAGCCTCCACCTTCTTGATAGGGTCTTCCGTGGTGACCCAGTTTTCAATCTTGTCACTTACCTCGTCTTTCCAGAGGTAGTACGTATTCATTACGTTATAGGCAAACGTATTGGCGTAATAACGGACCGTACGTTCGTCTTCCGGGTCCATCTTTTGACAGGCCGAAGCCAGCAGCAGAATGCCTAGCAGGCTAAAAATACTTCTTTTCATTGCGGTAAAGTGCCAGGAATATGAAAATCAGGATGGTGAAGGCCCAAAGGGAGGAACCGCCATAAGAGAGCAGGGGCAGGGGAATGCCAATCACCGGCATCAGACCCACCGTCATACCTACATTGATGAACAGATGCATAAAGATGCAGGAAGCCACGCAGTAGCCGTAGATGCGGGTGAAAGTTCCACGGCAACTCTCTGCGTCCAGGATGAGACGGGCAATGAGGAAGGTGTACAGCAGAATGACCACCAGACAGCCCACAAAGCCCCATTCCTCACCCACCGTGCAGAAGATAAAGTCCGTGGTCTGCTCCGGAACAAAACCAAACGTGGTCTGCGTACCCTGGAGGAAACCTTTGCCCAGCAGGCCGCCGGAACCAATGGCAATCTTACTCTGGTGCACGTTGTAACCCACGCCGGCCAGGTCTTCCTTCATACCCAGCAGAACCTCAATGCGGCTTTGCTGGTGCGGCTGCAGCACGTTCTCAAAGATATAGTCCGTAGAGAAGATAAGAAAGATGCCCAGGATGAAGGCAGCGGCCGAAATGGCCAGGGCCGCGTTCTTCTGCCAGTAGGCCCGGTAGAAGAGGAAAGGCAAGATACCCAGCGACAGGCCCAGCATAACATACATAGGCTTGATGCTGGGAAGGAAGCTCCAGAAGTAGCCGTCCGTCTCGTGTGCCTCAGGCACCCAGACCCGGTGGGCCAGGTAATCCATCTTGCCCTCCACCAGGGTGCAGGCCCATTCCAGAAGGGTGGGCAGGAAGGCCACGAATACCACAAACAGAACACCCCACAGCAGACTGCGCCAGGGATGATTGCCGTTACCGGTAAGGATGCAGAACGGAACCAATATGGCAATGAGTCCCACTACGGACCAGTAGGCACCGGCCGTGAGCGTGGCAATAAAGAGCGCAATCACAAGGCCAATCAGTCCCAGCCACCAGCCGGAAAAGCCCTCTCGGTACAGGACAAAGATGAAGCCCACGTATACCAGGGCGCTGCCCGTTTCGCTTTCGGCCACTATGATGAGCATAGGGAAAACGATGATGGCGGCAGCCAGCATAAAGTTCTTGAAGTTGGAAAGCCGGAAGTTCTGCTGGCTCAGCACAAAGGATAGCAGCAGGGATGTGGATATCTTGGAAATCTCGGCCGGCTGGAAGCGGATGGGCCCCAGGTCAAACCACGAGTGGGAACCCTTGACGTCACTGGAGACGAATATAACCACCACCAACAGGAAACACACCAGTATGTAGAAGGGGATACAGACCCCTTCCCACAGACGGGGCGGCAGCACAAACAGGATGAGCGCAGCCAGACCCAGTGAGCTCAGGATCCACACGAACTGCTTGCCGGCACGGGAACTCCAGGCAAACATGGAAGCGGGCTCGGAGGAATGCACAGAGGCGTAGATATTGAGCCAGCCAATGAGCACCAGCAACAGATAGACTCCAATCAGAGCCCAGTCAATGGATTGCCTTTTATGTGCGTGCTGCTCAATCATGTTTTACGCGGGACATAAGGTTGGTCTCTTTCATTCTCTGCTCCAGGGCGCTGCGTTTTATATCTCCCTTGAGGTATTTCTCTACCATAAGGGAGGCCATAGGAGCGGCATACGAAGCACCAAAGCCGCCGTTTTCCACATAGGCCGCCACGGCAATCTTGGGGTTGTCCATAGGGGCAAAGCAGATGAAGACGGAGTTATCGGCTCCACGGGGGTTCTGGGCCGTACCGGTCTTGCCGCAGATATCCAGAGAATCCACGTGGGCAATCCAGGCCGTTCCGCCCATACCGGCGCCGGAGTTCACGGCGCGCCACATACCCTTGATGACCTTGGGGAAGTGCACGGTGTCCACCAGCGTGTACTGCCTTTCCGTAAAGCGCTTGTCAATCTCCACGCCTTCAGAAGCCTTGATGATGTGCGGAATGTAGTAGTGACCGCGGTTGGCAATGGTGGCGCAGAGGTTGGCCAGATGCATGGGCGTAGCCAGAATCTCACCCTGGCCGATGGAAAGCGAAATCACCGTGGTGGAGTTCCAGCTTCCCTTGCCATAGGCGCGGTTGTAAGTCTTGGAAGAGGGGATGCTGCCGGAGAGCTCGGCGGGGAAGTCGCTGCCCAGCTTGCGGCCGAAGCCGAAGCTTTCCACCATCTCGTGCCAGTGATCCAGGCCTTCCGCCACGTTGTCGAACTTGCGGTTGTCCAGGATGTTCTTGAGCACGTAGCAATAGTATGCGTTGCAGCTCATCATAATGCTCTCTTCCATATTGAGCGGGCTCTTGTGCCCGTGGCAACCCAGCTTATGGCCGGCGGCATAGGTATAGCCGTGGCTGCAGGAGTACATCATTTCGGGCCGGAGGACGCCTTCCTGCAGGCCGATGAGGCCGTTCACCAGCTTGAACACCGAGCCCGGAGGGTACGAAGCCTGCACGGCGCGGTTGTACATAGGCTTGTAAGGGTCGTTGGAAATCTCGTTCCAGTGCTTTCCTATATCGGCCAGCATGGAAACGTCGACACCCGGCGAGGAAACCAGCGCCAGGATTTCTCCGGTAGACGGCTCGATGGCCACGATGGAACCCACCTTGTTGGCCATCAGTTCCTGGCCATACTGCTGGAGCGTGGCGTCAATGGTGGTGACGATATCGTGTCCGGGGATGGCTTCCTTGTCTTCGGCCCCGTCCTTGTAGGGCTGCTCAATCTGATTGTGGGCGTTGCGGAGATAGATGTGGTAGCCCTTCTCTCCGCGGAGTTCCTTCTCACGGGCGGCTTCGATGCCGGTCATGCCGGCGTAGTCTCCGCTGCGGTATTCATCGGGATGGCTGTCCAGGAAGGCCTGGTTCACCTCGGAGACATAGCCCAGAAGGTTGCCGCCGGCGTTCATGGGGTAATCGCGGATGCTTCGGACCTGTCCGCGGAAGCCGGGGAACTTGTACTTTACCTCGTCAAAACGCATATACGTTTCGGCGGGGAGGTTTCGGATCATGGTAACCGCCTGGAAACCGATGGAGCGGCGCCGGCGGTTGTAATCTGCCATCCGGGAGCGGATGAAATTCGGATCCACGTCCAGCACGGTAGCCAGGGCCAGGGTGTCAAAGGTCGATACTTCGCGGGGATTGACCAGAATGTCATAAGCCACTTTGTTACCCACCAGGATGGTTCCGTTGCGGTCGTAGATGATGCCACGGGTGGGGTAGATGGTCTCGTAGAGGATGGCGTTGCGGTTGGCGTCTTCCTTATAGCCCCGGTCTACGATCTGGAGGGAGAAAATCTTGCCCAGAAGCAGCAGCGAAGCAGCTCCCAGGCCAATGAGCAGGCGGATATGACGCCCGTTGTCTTTCATTACTTGCGGGGATCAGGGGCCAATACGCCCAGCGTGAGGAGGGATACCGCGAAGCTGGCACCCAGGGAGGCAGCCAGCCGGAGGCCGTTGAACCACAGCGGGCGGGTGCCGGCGCCATCGGCCCAGATGTAGATGACCAGGAACAGGAGGAGGGAGAGGAAAAGGGCCGTGGCCACCTTCCCAAAGCCGCAGCGCTCAACGGAGAAGTCTTCCCTGCGGGCAAAAAGCTCCCGGCCCATGACCAGGCCGATGATGCTGTTGCGGGCAAAGGCCACGGGGATGAGAGCCAGGGCGTTG
>JAEEQI010000057.1 GCA_016285215.1 Bacteroidales bacterium
ACGGCGGATACGTCGGATGTCTTTACCCTTTCGCCCCAAGGCGGCCGCGTGCGCATTGGCGGCAACAATGCCAATTCGATGGCGGTGGGCCTGAACCACTACCTTAAATATTACTGCCACGTGAACGTGGGGTGGTTCTCCTGGGACAAGGTAACTATGCCTTCCAAACTGCCCAAAGTGCCGGAGCCGGTGACCATCCAGGCCCGCGTGCCGGACCGTTTCTTCCTCAACTACTGCACGTACGGCTACACTATGCCTTGGTGGAAATGGGCCGAATGGGAGCATTTCATTGACTGGATGGCCCTGCAGGGCATCAACCTGCCGCTGGCCATCACCGGTCAGGAGGCCATCTGGTACCAGATTTGGACCGAGATGGGGCTCTCCGACGAGGAGGTGCGGGCATACTTCACCGGCCCGGCTCACCTGCCTTGGCACCGTATGCTCAATATCGACCGCTGGGGCGGCCCGCTCCCCCACTCCTGGCTGGAGGGACAGGCCGAATTACAGAAGCAAATCGTGGCCCGCGAGCGTGAGCTCAATATGAAGCCCGTGCTGCCGGCTTTTGCCGGACACGTGCCGCCGGAGCTTAAACGGATTCGGCCCGAAGCCCAGATTGAACGGATGAGCGACTGGGCCGGCTTCCCGCTGGAGGACTTCCCGTGGTTCCTGGACCCTATGGACCCGCTGTTCCCGGAGATTCAGAAGAAGTTTGTGGAGAAGGAAACCGAGATGTACGGGACCGACCATATTTATGGCATCGACCTCTTTAACGAGATGATTCCCAAGAGCTGGGAGCCCGATTACCTCTCCCGCGTGAGCCGGCAGTGCTATGAGTCGCTGGCTGCCGTGGATCCGGAGGCGGTGTGGCTGCAGATGACCTGGCTCTTCTGGAACGAGCGCAAATACTGGACGCAGGACCGCATTGAGCCGTATATCACCTCTTATCCTTCGGAGAAGTCCCTGCTGCTGGACTACTACTGCGAGCGGCAGGAGGTCTGGCGCCAGACGCAGAGCTACTACGGCGTGCCGTTCATCTGGTGTTACCTGGGCAACTTTGGCGGTAACACGTATTTGGCCGGCAATTTTGAAGATATTGCAGGCCGAATAGAGGGCACTTTCGCAGAGGCCGGGGCCAATTTCAAGGGCCTGGGCTCCACGCTGGAGGGCTTCGACTGCAACCCGTTTATGTACCAGTTCATCTTTGAGAAGGCCTGGGATTCGCCGAGGCATAAGGATTTGTCTGAGTATGCTGTTTCTTTGGCCGATAGCCGGATTGGGTTTGAGTCTGCTACGGGCCGTGAAGCCTGGAAGCTGCTGCTGGACAGCGTATATGTGGACCGTTCGGTTCCGGGACATAGTCCTATTATGAATCTTCGGCCCTCTTTCAAGAGGTCCAGTTCCTATCATTCTTCCGTGCGGTTTACGTATGAGAATGAGCAGCTTCGGAAGGCGGTAGAGCTGTTGCTGCAGGAGCCGTCGCACGCCAGCGCGTATGAGTTTGACGTGGTCAACCTCACGCGGCAGTACCTGTCCAATGGCTTCGAGGCCACGTTTGCGGCTTACAAGACGGCGTATGAGGCCGGGGACCGTGCTGCGATGGCTTCATTGCAATCTGAGCTACTGGGCGTGTTCGATACTATGGAGAAGTTGCTGTCTACGCAGACCTACTTCCTGGTGGGCAAATGGATAGCCGATGCCCGTGCCTGGGGAGCCACCCCCGATGAGTCCGATTACTTTGAATCCAACGCCCGTAATCTCCTCACGTCCTGGGGTCCTCGCGGCAACCTGCTCACCGACTACGCCGACCGCACCTGGGCCGGCCTCGTAAGCACCTACTACAAAGGCCGTTGGCAACTCTTCTTCGATGCCGTCAACGCCTCCCTCGACGCCGGCGTGGCCCTCGATGAAGACGCCCTCCTGGAACAGATCAAGGACTTTGAGTACGCCTGGTGGGCCCACCGCCCCGGCACCTTTGCCTCCACCCCCACAGGGGATCCGGTAGCCGCCGTTCGCGAGGCTTTGGCCCTCTGATATTGACTCACAAAAAGATACGGGATTCCTTGCAACTTTGCAGGAAATCCCGTATTTTTGCAATCCTTTTGGGGTATTAGCTCAGTTGGCTAGAGCGATAGGTTCGCAATCTATAGGTCAGGGGTTCGACTCCCCTATACTCCACTCCCCTCATCCCGGGCTTTGACCCGGGATCTTCGTTTAATCCTGTAAAGCGGAAATCATTTCCCTGGCCACGGCTTCAGAGGCGCCGGTGCTGCCCAGGAGGGTACGGATCTGGGCGTAGGAGACCTGCATAGCGGCGCGGTAGGCGGAGTCTTCGCAGAGACGGGTGAGCTCGGTTAGGAGGGCCGGGACCTTGACCTCGTTCTGGATGTATTCGCGGAAGGCTAGGCGGTCCAGGATGAGATTGCCCAGAGAGATGTACTTTACCTTAATATACTTGCGGGCCAGCCAGGCCGGAATCACCGACGAGAGCTTGTAGCTCACCAGCTGCGGAGTGCCAATGAGGGCGGCCTCCAGCGAGGCCGTGCCGGAATTGATGACGGCCGCACGGGCGTGTCGCAGGGCCCCATAAGTCTCTCCAAACACCACTTTCACGTACGGACGTGCGCCAATGTACGGTTCGTAATCGGCCAGGGTGCTGGACGGTGCGGCAGCCACCACAAATAAATCGGAAGGGTGTTTGGCGTGCCAGGCCGATGCCAGCTCCATATAGACCGGCATCATAGACTTGATCTCCATATTGCGCGAACCGGCCAGGAGGGCTATCCAGGGCTGGTCGGGCAGACCGGTGCGCTGCAGGAAGGCCGATTTGGACTCAGAGAGCTGGGGGCTGTCGGCCAGGGCATCCACCAGCGGATTGCCCACATACACGTGCGGGACGCCCTGCCGCTCAAAGTACGGCTTCTCAAACGGGAACACTATGAAGAGTTTGTCCACATAGTCCCTGAGCTTGGAAACG
This sequence comes from Bacteroidales bacterium, assembly GCA_016285215.1. Next base: position 2,975 of record JAEEQI010000057.1, read on the forward strand.
CGTCTCTCGCGGGAGCCCCATACCTTGGGGGCAATGTAGTAGAATACCTTGAAGCCGGCCTTGTGGGCAAATTCGGCCATCCTTAAGTTGAACCCCGGATAGTCTATGAGAATGACCACGTCGGGCTTCCAGGCCAGGATGTCTTTCTGGCAGCTTTCTATGCGCTTTACCAGGCTTCGGCCCTGTTTTATCACTTGCACGAAGCCCATCACGGCGGTGTCCCGGTAATCGGCTACCAGGCCTGTTCCGGTCTCGTTGGCTTGGAAGACTTCGTTCATCTTGGGCCCTCCCCAGAAACGTATGGCAGCGGCAGGGTCCTGCGCGTACAGGCCCTTCATTAAGTTGCTGCCGTGGAGGTCTCCGGAGGCTTCGCCGGCGATGATGTAATACCTCATTAGAACTTGATGTTCTTAAGGCGCTGATACTCAGCCACGTCCGTCATACGGGCGTTGAAGGGCACAATGGTGATATAGCCCTGCTCCAGGAGGAGGTGGTCTGCGTTTTCGGAATCGGGGTCGTCGTTCACGAAGGTTCCGCGCATAAACACGGCCTTCTCTCCGTCCTCCAGGTTCACACGGTAGTGCTGCCAGAGGAAGCTGTCGTTCAGGACACCCAGGCTGTTCTCATCCCAGGGCTCGAACTCCTTGACCCAGTGGCCCAGGCCCTGGTGCGCAATGCGAACGCCCTTGATCTCCTTCTTGGGCATAGCCGGGAAGTTCACATTATAATAGAGGCCGGGATGGTTCTCGGGCCAGTTGTCCAGAAGCTTTTTCATAATGCCCGGCAGAAGGGCTTCTACGGCCGAAAAGTCAGCGTCCGAGCGGAAGTCGCAGAGGGAAACGCCAATGGCCTTGCAACCGTTGATGACGGCTTCTTCGGCCGCACCCAGCGTACCGCTGTAGTTGGCGGCCATAGAGGCGTTGGTGCCGTGGTTGACGCCAGCCACCACCAGGTCGGGGTCGCGGTTTTCGTACTTAAACTCCAGGCCGAATTTCACGCACGATGCGGGAGTGGCGTCCAGATAGGTCCACTTGCCCGGTTTTTCGTTGGGGAGATCCTTGTAGGCCAGCTGCTTCACACCCAGCGAAACAGCCATAGAGGTAGCACTCTGGTGGAACTTGGGGGCCACTACGGTGACGTCTCCAAACTTCTTCATAACGCGCGCCAGCACGTGGATTCCGGCGGCCTTGTATCCGTCGTCGTTGCAAATAAGTATCTTCATAGAGACAAAGATACGGAATTTTACGTATATTTGTACTTATGAAACGCCACATAATAACACTTGTACTGGGTCTGGCTGCCATTTCGTGCGCCACACGTACCCAGGAGGTTGTCACAACCATTCCCATTGTAGACCAGGTCCTAACCACGCCCGGAGAGGTAAGCAAATACAAATCCCAGCTCTTCAAGCAGTGGAAAGACAGTATCCGCACCGCCACCCAGGCAGAATACGACGCCCAGGCGCTGGATATGGACGACTACACAATGAAGCTCTGGTGGAAGGTGTACGGAGAAAAGCCGGCCGGCGGCCGTTCCCTCTACATCTCCCTGCACGGAGGCGGAAAGGCCGAACCTGAGGTCAACGACCAGCAGTGGGAAAACCAAAAGAAGCTCTACGAGCCCGCAGAAGGCGTATACCTGGCCCCGCGTGCCATAGTCAATACCTGGGACCTGCACTTTGTTCCGCAGGCCGATGTCTTCTACGAGCGCATCATAGAAATGATGGTAGCCTTTGAGGATGTGAACCCCAATAAGGTGTATCTGTTAGGTTATTCTGCCGGTGGCGACGCTGTCTGGCGCCTGGCCCCCCGCATGGCCGACCACTGGGCCGCGGCCTCTATGATGGCCGGTCACCCCGGTGACGTGGTGCTGGAAGGCCTCCGCAACACACCGTTTATGATTTGGTGCGGCGCCAATGACGATGCCTACGACCGCAACAAAGAATGCGAGAAGCGCATCCAGGAGATGGATGCCCTGCAGGCCTCCGACCCTGCCGGTTACGTCCACGAGGGCCACATTGTTCCCGACAAGGGCCACTGGATGGACCGCGAAGACGCAGCCGCCATTGAGTGGATGTCCAAGTACACCCGCAACCCCTATCCCAAGAAAGTGGTCTGGGTCCAGGGAGACGTGATGAAGGAATCCTTCTACTGGCTGGGCATACCCCTCACCGAGGCCGCCAAGGGCTCCAAGGTGGTAGCCACCGTGGACCGTGACACCAACACCGTAGACGTAGAGTGGTGCGACTACACCCGCCTCACCGTGTATATGAACGACGATATACTGGACCTGGACAAGCCCGTCCACATCCTCTTCGGCGGCCGTGAGCTCTTCAGCGGTATGGTGGAGCGCAACGCCAACAACATCCGCCGCAACCTCCTGGCCCGCGAAGACCCCGCCTACGCCTTCCCCGCCCAGGTCACCGTCACGCTATAGACTCTCCTCGAGTCCACGACAACTAACCGACCCCGTCCGGGGCCGGTTTGTTTGTGCCTTTCCCCTCTCCCGGCCCTCACCACCGTCATGCCCGGCCCCGACCGTCGTCATGCCCGGCCCCGACCGTCGTCACGCCCGGCCCCGACCGTCGTCATGCCCGGCCCCGACCGGGCATCTCTCCCCCTGATTTCGGCCTTCTCTTCCCCTGATTTTGGCCTCCTCTCCCCTCATCCCGGGCTCTGACCCGGGATCTCCGGCCAGGGCCGTCGCAGGTCATCGCCCAAAACGTCGCAGGTCCGCATTTTTTCCTCCACCTGCGACGCCAGAGGCCACAGGGACCACAAAAGCGTCGCAGGTTAGCCATTTTTTGCGGACCTGCGACACTTTGTCACCCCACCTGCGACACTTCACTTAGATACCTGCGACGGGGCCTCCGATCTTCGGCCTGCAACTTCTGCACGCTGTGACTGAAACGGATAAAAATTTACAATGCATTGTTTATCGGCACGTTATGGGCTCGACAAGTAATCAAAAACATAAAAATACTGCAATTATCCGTTTGGATGGCCAGAAAAATCGGCCCTACAAGGCCCTGGAAGGGCGAAAATGCAATTAAACGTTTCTTTATTCGTTACACCGATATTGTTTCTTTCCTTTGCAAAAAAAAGATTATGCAAAACTTACTAAACATTACTTTGCAGGACGACAACAGCCTGCTCGTAACCAGCGACGTTTTCACCCTAAGCGTCACTGATGAGAATGCAATCCTAGCTCTCGCACGCAGATTTATGAGGGCCGATGACTACAAAAGCATCCACCCCATCTTGAAGGACAACCTGATCCAGTGGCGTCGTGCCGTGGCAAAAGAGAAAAATCTTTCGGCCTTTCTTATTATGACCAACAGCACTCTGTTTGCTATCTCCGACCGAGCCCCTATGACGGAAGAGGCCCTGCAGGCCATTCCTGGCTTTGGTGTCTCACGCTTTGCCAAGTATGGAGAGGACATTCTGGCTATTGTTGAAGAAAGTCTATTAAAAGAGAAAAGCACAATATGAAAAAGTTTCTTGAAGTCCTAATGGACGATAATGGTGAGCTACATCTTAGCACCGACATTGAGTTTGCCGACTCCATTGAAAGACCGGTCAAAGACATAAAAGCATTTGAAAAAATATACGACAAAATAAACAGAAGGGCCATCCGAGGCTTAGTTAATGCCGTATGGAATGAAAAGAATCAGGATGTTGCCAAGGCTATTCGCTATTTGTCTATGGCCGAAATCATTACGTGCGCAGAACCATACCAGGGGATTGAAGAACTATGGTACTCAATGATGTTTCATTATCTGCCCCACTATGAGAGGTATTCTGATCAGCTTAAGGTACCCTATGGTTACAACCCCTCTAACAAAGTAAGGCCGCTCAGTATGGATAGCCAACAAGGCTTTGTGTCTATCCCATTCAAAATGCCAGGAATGAATTAGTATGGCTTTCGAACGAGTGGTTTCACGGTTGCTTCCGGACGGAAGCACACGCAAAGTCTATCCTTTTCACATCAGCCTGGAAGGGATGGAGTCCGTTCTTCTATGCAGAGATAACGAAGACTATGACCAGTTGGAAAAGGCCTTCTACCTAAGTGCATATAAGAATAATAGCCTGGTTATCACACATATAGCTATGTCCAACCACGGGCACTTAGGACTGCTAGCACCAAGTATGGAAACCGCCCTGCTAGTTGGAGAGAACATAAAAAAGCATCATTCCCAATACATTAGCTGGAAGTATAACGAACCTGGCATTCTGTCAAGGTCACACGTAGACATCCAGTACTTGGACTCAGATTGGTACGTCCGGCACGCCCTGGCGTATATCCCCCGAAATGCGAACGATACGGGATACCGGATCGAAGACTACCCGTGGTCCGGTTACCGTGGATTATTTATGGAAGGAAAGAGTCCGCTTGCGTGCCGCAGAGTCTCCTCCCTCTCCCGCCGCGAAAGAGAGGCCCTGTTCCGTACTCACTTGGATTTGAGTTGTGTCCCTTGGCTCATCAACGCACAAGGATCCATAGAACCGGCCAGTGCTTGCGACTGGCGATACCTGGAAAGTGCATTTGATAACGATCAGGCCTTCTTCCTTAAGATGATAGGATCCGTCAACGTGGCCGAAATGCAACAAAAACTCCAGATGAACAAACGGGTCCGCCACACGGATGCGGAGATGCTGGCCATCATCGCCAATCTGGCCGATAAGTTCTGCCACCGATCCATTCCGGATTTAACCCCAGATATGAAAGCCCGAATACTGCCCTACCTGTACAGAGGATATAGAACCAGTATTCCACAACTGGCGCGTTGCCTGCAAATGTCCCGAGAAGTAGTTGTTGGTTTAATTCCTATGAAAAGGGGAAGGGAAAAGCAGGCCGATTAGCGTCGCAGGTGGGAGAACAGAGTGTCGCAGGTTTGGAGGCAAAGTGTCGCAGGTGGGAGAACAGAGTGTCGCAGGTCCGCAAAAATTGGCTGGCCTGCGACACTTTTCTTGCTTCTGTGGGCTATAGCGTCGCAGGTTAAGGAAAAAACGCGGACCTGCGACGTTTTGGGCAATGACCTGCGACGGAACGGGCGTTATCCTGCGACGGTCAGGGCATGGGATGAGGAGGATAGGGGTCCGGGAGGCTTGTCCACCCCCGGACCAGTATAGGGGGGAGGGGCCCGCAGCTTTTAGGATATTTTCGGAGAGAGCTTGCTCTCGGAGAAAATGTCCTAAAAGGTGTGGGAGGGGCCGGAGTGAGCGAAGCGAACGGAGTCCTCCCGGACCCCTATCCTCCTCATCCCGGGCACAAACCGGCCGCAGTCGAGGTAGCAAAACGAAAAAGGCACAAAAAAAACCGGCTCCGGAGGGAGTCGGTTTTTTAGTCAGAGGGCCGAAATTACTTGGTGATGCGGAGCATTGCGAAGTAATTCCTCGGGAATTACTTCGTAATAACCTTAGCCATTTCGCAAACCTTGTTGCTGTAGCCCCACTCGTTGTCGTACCAGGCGCAAACCTTTACGAAGGTCTTGTCCAGCTGGATACCGGCCTTCTCATCGAAGATGGAAGTGCGGGCGTCGTTGCGGAAGTCGGTGGAAACAACGGCTTCGTTGGTGTAACCAAGAACACCCTTGAGTTCACCCTCGGAGGCGGCCTTCATAGCAGCGCAGATCTCCTCGTAGGTAGCTTCCTTAGCGAGTTCGCAGGTCAGGTCAACGAAGGACACATCGCTGGTGGGAACACGCAGGGACATACCGGTGAGCTTACCGTTGAGCTCGGGGAGAACCTTACCTACAGCCTTGGCAGCGCCAGTGGAGGAAGGGATGATGTTCTCCAGGATACCACGGCCACCACGCCAGTCTTTCTTGGAAGGACCGTCAACGGTCTTCTGGGTAGCGGTAGCAGCGTGAACGGTGGTCATAAGGCCACGGACAACACCGAACTTGTCGTTGAGGACCTTGGTGATAGGAGCCAGGCAGTTGGTGGTGCAGGAAGCGTTGGAGATGATGGTCTGACCAGCATAGGTCTTGTGGTTCACACCATATACGAACATAGGGGTAGCGTCCTTGGAAGGAGCGGACATGATGACCTTCTTGGCACCAGCCTTGATGTGAGCCTCTGCGAGCTCGGCGGTGAGGAAGAAGCCGGTGGACTCTACAACAACGTCGGTGTTGAGGGCACCCCAGGTGATGTTGGCGGGATCCTTCTCGCAGAAGACCTGAATCTTGTTGCCGTCTACGATGAGGTAGTTGCCTTCCACTTTGATATCGTGGTTGAAAGCGCCGTGTACGGAATCGTACTTAAGCATGTAAGCGAGATAATCGGGATCGAGGAGGTCATTGATACCTACTACCACGATGTCCTTGCCAAAGTTCTCCACAGCAGCGCGGAAAACCATACGACCGATACGGCCAAAACCGTTAATACCAAGTCTAATCATAATTGTTTGATAATTTTATTGTTAGTTAAACTTACTTTCTCAAATGCGGCGCAAAGGTACAAAAAATTTCCGATAATACCATAGGTATTAACAGAGAAACAAAAAATTAAACTTTCGGACAAGAATTAGGGCCGAATAGAGACTGCTCTACGGCATCACAGAGGATATGGCCGATAAGGGTCTGGCACTCCTGAATGCGGGGAGTTTCCTCCGACGGCACGTGAATCACATAGTCATAGGCATCCATAGCGCACGCACGGCCGCCCACCAGCGCCACCGACACGAGGCCTTTGGCCTTGCAGGCCGAAAGGGCCTCCACCAGATTGGCCGAATTACCCGAAGTGGAAATACCCACAAAAACGTCTCCAGGGCAGCCGCAGGCCTCGATCTGGCGGGAAAAGACCCGCTCGTAGCCATAGTCGTTGCCAATGGCCGTAAGGATGGAGGTATCCACGGTAAGGGCCATAGCGGGAAGGCCTGCCCGGTCCAGCCGGAACTTGTTCACCAGTTCGGCCGACATATGCTGCGCATCGGCCGCCGATCCGCCGTTTCCGGCCCAGAGGCTCTTGCCTCCGGCTTTATAAGTATCGATTAGCAGCTGCGCCACCGCAGCAATCTTCTCCAGAGTGGCAGCATCGGCCAGTAAAGCTTCTTTAACAGAAGCACTTGCCTTGACCTGCGCCTTTACATTATCAAAAATACTCATATTATACAAAGATAAGAAAAAAAATTCAATCTAAGTCCCTCCCCCGAGGGGAGGGGTTTCGGGAGGGGGTAACGTGGAGGCCCTGAAAGGGCAAAGATAACTGGTAGAAAGTTGGGGGAGATTCTCTAGTTTTTTGTTATCTTTGCATAAATGGAAAAGAAGCCAGCCATATACCTTTACACAGACGGTGCAGCCAGCGGAAACCCCGGCCCGGGCGGGTACGGGATCGTGCTGCGCTGCGGCGCCCACGAGAAGGAGCTGAGTGGCGGCTTCGCTCTTACCACCAACAACCGGATGGAGCTGCTGGCGGTCATCATCGGCCTTGAACAAATTAAATGGGATAATGCCGAGGTGCACGTCGTGAGCGACTCTTCCTATGTGGTGAAGGCCCTCAATGAAGGCTGGCTGGACAACTGGAAGCGCACCGGCTTCAAAGGCAAGAAGAACGTGGACCTGTGGCTCCGGTTTGACACCGTGTACCACAAGCACCGGGTGGCTTTCCATTGGATCAAGGGGCACGCCGGACACCCCGAGAACGAGCGCTGCGACGCCCTGGCGGTTGCGGCCTACCACCAACCCAACTTACCGCAAGATACCGGCTATAACGCAGAAAATACATTATTATGAGTTTACCTAAATTGGTCGTCGGAATTACGCAAGGCGACAGCAACGGCATTGGCTACGAGGTCATTATCAAGTCCCTCGCAGACGAAAGAATCCTGGACAGCTTTACGCCCGTCATCTACGGTTCATCCAAGCTTATGGGCTTTTACCGCAAGACCCTTCATAATATAGGGCCGATGGATATCAACGTCATCAATTCGGCCGCCGATGCCAAGCAGCGCAAGATTAACCTGGTGAACTGCCTGCCGGACAACATCTACGCCGAGCCCGGACAGAGCACGCCGGACAGCGCCAAGGCCGCCATCAAGTCCCTGGAGGTAGCCGTCAAGGACCTCAAGGACAACCAGATAGACGTGCTGGTGACCGCCCCCATCAACAAGCGCGCTATGAGCGCCGAGGGCTTCTCCAACACCGGCCACACGGAATACCTGCAGCAGGAGTTCGGGGCCGATGATGTTACTATGATTATGGTAAGCGACCAAATCAAGATTGGCGTGGTCACGGGACATATTCCGCTGCGCGACGTTCCCAAGAGCCTCACCAAGGAGAGCATCCTGGGCAAGCTGCGCATTATGAAGGCTTCCCTGCAGCGGGACTTTGGCGTACCCGATCCCAAGATTGCCGTCCTGGGCCTTAACCCGCACTGCGGAGACGGCGGCCTGCTGGGAGACGAAGAGCAGAATATCATCCTTCCGGCCGTTCAGGAGGCCAACAAGGAGGGCATCCAGGCCTTCGGCCCTTACTCCCCCGACGGGTTCTTCGGCCTTGGTAACTACAGCCGCTTTGACGCCACGCTGGCAATGTACCACGACCAGGGACTGGCCCCGTTCAAGGCCCTGGCCTTCTCCGACGGCGTAAATTTCACCGCCGGCCTGCCCATTGTGCGCACCTCGCCGGACCACGGTACGGCCTACGAAATGGCCGGCCGCGACGAAGCCGATCCGCGCAGTATGATGAGTGCCATTTACACAGCTATTGATATCTTCCGCAAGCGGCTCCAGTACGACACGCTGCAGGAAGGCAAGATGAAGTAGCTACTGGACTTCCACAAACACAGGCTTGGGAGTCTGGATTCTTCTACCGGTGTCCGTGAGGAGGCCGGTTTTTTCGTCCCTGGCGTAAATCTCAATCTCGTTGGAATCGCGGCAGGCCACGAGGACCCAGTTGCGAAGGACCGTGAAGTTGCGCGGGTGGGGGCCGGTGGTCTGATAGCCGGCGTACGTGAGGGTGTTGTCTCCATCGGCCTTGAAGATGGCGATGCCGTCGTTCTTCAGGCGGAGGCTGGCGTAGAGGTATTCTCCATCGGCCGAAAAATGGATGTCGGCGGCGCCGCGGGCGTCTACCTGATCGGCCTTGATGATCTGCTTAATTTCGAACTTTCCGTTGACGGTGGGGTTGAGCACGGCAATGTCGCCGGAGAGTTCGCCAATGACAAAGGCGCGGCCGTCGGCTGTGATGATATGACGAGGGCCGAAGTCTGCCGGAAGCTGAACCGCCGTCCGGTAGTTGGTAACGCTGCGACCGGCGATATCCACTACGCCAATGGCGTCTGAGCTGAACTCGCTGAAAATGAGGTGCTCGCCATCGGCCAGGAAGCGGGCGCAGTGCACGTGCGGCTTGTCCTGCCGGGTCATATCCGGACCGCCGATGCCACTGATGATGAGCGTATCCATAGGGGCTATGCTGCCGTCGTCCTTGACCTTGTACACGGCCAGCGAACCGCCACTGTAGTTGCCCACAGCCAGCAGGCCCATCCCGTTGGTGGCCACGTAGCACGGATCCTCGCCGTGCTCCGGAATGCCGGTGGGCTGCTTGTTCAGGAACGTGAACCCGCCGCCGTCAAAGCGCCAGGCGTACACGGCTGCGGTCTGGTCCGGCATCTCGCTTACCGCCCAGAGGTGGTTCCCGAAGATGGTCATATACGAAGGATTGGGCATAGGGGCCTTGGCAAAGGAGCCGTATTCCCCTTCGGCCATTATCACCTCTCCCTTCTCCAGGTCAAACTCGTAAGCGTAAATACCGTCGGCGTAATTGCCAACGAACAGTGTGTGAACATCGCGGTGCTGGCCGCAACCTACAACCAACATAGCCAAAGCAATAAGGAAACGTTTCATGTAGGCAAATATACACATTTTTCCCATACCCCGCCTTCCGGTGTGTGTTTTGGGCCGTTTTTGCACACGCGACGGGGTTTTCGGGGTTCCGGTGTGTGTTTTGGCCCTGTTTCGCACACGGGAACGTGTTTTCCTGGCTCCGGTGTGTGTTTGGGGCCGATTTTGCACACGGGACCGGATTTCCGGTGCTCCGGTGTGCGTTTGGGGCCGTTTTTGCACACGGGACGGGGTTTCTGGTGCTCCGGTGTGTGTTTTGGGCTCGTTTCGCACACGGGACGGGGTTTCCG
>JAEEQI010000058.1 GCA_016285215.1 Bacteroidales bacterium
TTAAATCCCTTGCCGTCGAAATAGGTAAAAGGGCTGTTGATCATGCAGCGGACGTACTGGGGCCTCATGTAGTCCAGGCGCTTGAACAGTTTGTTCCAGTCGGCCTCGGAGACATCGCTACCCCAGGAGAGGGCTTCGTCATAGGGGTCCCACTCCACGCCGTTACCCAGGTAGCAGGGGTTGATGACTTCGTCCGTCAAACGCAGGGTAATAGGACGGGAACAGCCTGCCGCGGTGAGCAGCAGGCTAATAAAAACGATAAGGCTGAAGTTTCTCATTGCACCGTTATACCTGTAACGGGGTTATACATCTTGGGAAGGTCGTTGCAGAAGAAAGTATCCGGACGACCATACATTTCCTTGAAACTGTCCACGGAAACGTGACCGGGGAAGACGGAGAAATAATGGCTTCCCTGCTCCATGGGGTCGTACTTGTTGCGCCAGGTCACCAGCATGGACATCTTGCGGCCCGCCATGGGGGCGGCGATGTTGGTGATCCAGTAATCGGCCACCTTGAAGCCCTCCACGCCGGTTTCGGTGACGCCGGCGGGCTTGCGTTTCTTTGTGGACAGGGTGGACAGCACCTTGAGGTTGTTCACGAACACATTGTTGTTGATACCCTGGTAACAGTCCATGCCGATAAAGTCCACATATTCGTCTCCCGGCCAGCGGAAGAGGAAGTCGCTCTCGGTGCGGGCGCCGTCCATCTGGGGCGAGATGGCATAGATGAAATTATGCACGCCCGCCGCCTTCATATAATCGACGAAATAACGCCAAAGGCCGATGAACTCCTGCTCGGTGGTGCAGGACTTGCCCCACCAGCTCCAGGTTTGCGTGTGCTCGTGGAAGGGTCTCATAATGACGGGAATCACTTTGCCGTCGGCCCCTTTCAAATTATTGGCGATGCCAGCCAGCTTATCCAGCCAGCCGTTGAATTTCTTCTGGGTATCGCTGCCGCTTTTCAGGATTTCGGCCACCACCTGATTGCTGGAATTGTCCCAGGCATCGCCGCCCGTGAGCGGATTGTTCAGGTGCATACAGGCCAGAATAACCATACCGCGGTTGTAGGCCTGCTTCATCAGTTTGATCCGAAGCGCATTGTCATCCACCTCCGTAGTAGAACGCTCGTCCATGAAACTGGCAAAATCGAGGGCGTAGACGGCCGGATAATCGCCGCACACGTCCTTGGTGTCGGAGCCGCCTTCCGTTCCGTACCATTTGCGGCCATACATCAGGTCGTCGTGATGGCCGAACATCCAGCCTTTATCCCGGATGGCCCAGAGGTTGGAATACAGGGCTTTGGTTTCGGCGGTGGCGTTGGGATCGGCCAGGCTCAGGGTAACGGTCTTGTCCGGTTCCGGATCGGGGTCCTGTTTATTTCCGTTGCATCCGCAAAGGAGCGGCAGCGCCAGCACGGCAGCTAAAAAAATGCTTTTCATTTATTCTACAATTACGTTTTCGGCCATTTTGTACATATCCGGCAAATCCTCACAGAAGAAGGTATCGGAACGCTGATACAGCGCTTTGAAACTATCCTCTGACACGTGTCCGGGGTAAACCGAATAATACGGCTTTCCCGTCTCCAAAGGATCGTATTCGTTGCTCCAGGTAACCAGCATGCTCATTTTCCGGTTGGCCATGGGAATGGCAATGTTTTCCAGCCAGTAATTCGCCTTCTGGAAGTTTTTTACGCCAATTTCGGCTACACCCGCCGGCTTCTTCTTGGCCTCGGAGACGTTCCCAAGCAGTTTCAGATTGTTCAGCAAGACCGAATAGTCCAATCCCACATAGCAGTCGATGCCGACGAAGTCTACATAATCATCTCCGGGCCAGCGTATGAGGATATCACTCTCACTGCTGGCTTTCACATTCAGGGCCGGCGAGATGGCATAGAGGAAATTATGCACCCCGCGGCTTCTCATACCGTCTACCAGGAAGCGCCACAGGGCCACATATTCGGCCTGGGTGGTGCAGGTGTTTCCCCACCAGCTCCACTCGTGCCCGTGTTCGTGGAAAGGGCGCAAGATGACGGGAATCTGTACGCCGTCGCTGCCTTTCAAATCTTTTGCAAATGCAGCCAGATTGTCCAGCCAGGAATTGAAAAGGACGTTGGTCTCACTGCCTTCTTTCAGAATCTCAGCAGCCACCTGATTGCTGGAATTGTCCCAGGAATCCCCGCCGGTGAGCGGGTTATTCAGATGCATGCAGGCCATAATGACCATCCCGCGGTCGTAGGCCTCCTTGATGGTGCGAAGTTTATGGGGATTTTCCTCCAGTGTCTGGAAAGGAGGCACCTTGCGGCCATCCATAAAGGAAGCCACGTCCACCGCATAGATGCCGGGATAGTCTCCGCACACGTCTTTGGTGTCCGAGCCGCCTTCCGTATACTGCCATTTGTGCCCGAAGAGAAGGTCACTCTGATGGCCAAAGATCCAGCCCTTCTCCCGGATGGCCCAAAGGTTTGAATACAGGGCCTTGGTTTCCGGGGTGGCACTCTTGTCCACAATGGTCAGGGTAACCGTCTTGTCGGGCTCTTCGCCACCACCCGCAGGCCCGTCCCCCTGGCAGGAAAAGAGCAGGGGGACGGTTGCGAGCAGTATGATTAACAAGCGTTTCACTATGCTTATTCTGCAGGTTCGTCTTTCTTGAAGATCATGATGTAATTGAATGGCGCATAAACCAGTGCATCAAAATCTTTGTACTGGAACGCTGGTACAACAGTTACATCATCCTCATTCTGCAACGGGAAATCAAAGGCAATACCATCTACGGTCAGTTCCTTCTGATTCTTACCAAACTTGTATGTGCCGCTGGTAAGGAAATTGGCGACGGTCGTATTGATTATCGCTCCTTTCATGGTGGTGAAGGAAATGATACCAGCTTCCTTGTCGCAGACAAAACTGCTCTTGCCACGGGGCAGACGGGCATAATAAGGGCTCAGATCCAGCTCACCGGTACCAGCCAGGTTCTTTTCGGCCAGCCACTTGCAATCCCAGAACTTTTCGTCGTTACCGGGCAAGTAGTTAGCTTCACCTTTGATAAAGTTTCCTTCCGTAGAGGCTACAGTCAGAACCAGCTTGTTGTCACCTTCCCACCATATGGAATTGTTCCAGTTCCAACTCTTATCCTTCGGGTCCATAAACACGGCACCACCCGTACGGCCATACACGGTAAAGCGCTTCAGACTGTAAGTACCGTTCAGATCTAATTCTTGTTCCGGCTCCGGGACTACAGGATCCACGGTGTTCTTCCCCTCGGTGCCTTCGGTCTTGGAGGCAGCGGGAATCTCATCCACGGGCTCTACCAGCACGAAGAACAGACGGGGACGCTTGACAAACTTGTCATAGTCAGTGTAGATATTGGTCCAGTCGTCCACGCCGCTGAGTTTGAAGCCGAAAGCCTTCTTCTCCACGGTGAGCACCTTGCCTTCGTACACGGTATAATCGCCGGCATCCATAAACTCACCCGTCGTCACTTTACCGTTGGCATCGTAGAAGGAGATGGTGTTGTTCACGTAGTCACGCACCCAGGTGCTTTCTCCTACGGGAATCTGACGGTAGAACTTGTGAAGGTCAATATCGGTATCGCCTTCCAAGTTGTATTTGGCCTTGAACAGGCAGTTCCAGTGTTTGCCGTTGACACCGCCGTAATGGATGCACTTACCCGTAGTGTTGCCATCGTCCATAATCTTGTCCATGGTAAACTCCAGGTAGTCGTCGTACTCGGCTGCCGGGCCGAAACCTTCGGCCGTATACCAGCACCAGTCCTTCGATTGGGGATCCATGAGCGCACCGCCACCCCACTCGGGGCCGGTACCGCCCCAGACACGGGAGGTCTTGATGGCATAGCAGCCGGTGAGGGTCTCGGTGAATTCCGTCATGTTGATGGTATAGGTGCGGGTCTTGCCCGTACCCGACGTAACGGCGATGGTAGGGTTTGCGCCGGAGAAATCCACGGTACCGCCACGCTGGATGGTGGACGTAGCCTTGTAGGAAAGCTCCAGGGTTTCAATGGCCACCTTGGACCAGTCGGTCACCAGGGAGGTGGCCAGAGAAACGTCGATGATGCCGGTGGTCTCGTCCACCTCACTCACCTTGGCCAGACCAGCCTGACCGGCGAACTTGATATTCAGGATCTTACGGTCGTTGTTCCAGCTGCCTTCCTCTACTGCGTCCCAAGGCTTCTTGGTGCAGGCGCCCAGTAACACAAGAGCGCCCAATGCGATGAATAGAATATTGCGTTTCATGGTTACTTACTTGATATTAGGATTCAGGTCGGTCTCGATGGACGGGATGGGATAGAAGACAATGTCGTCGTCGCTGGTAATACCCTGACCAACCAGAGCCTGCACATTGTGCAGCTGGCCAGTGCGGCGCATGTCATAGGTAATGTTGCCCTCGAAGGACAGTTCGTAGATACGCTCCATAATTACGGCCTGGCGGAACTGAGCCTTGCTAAGACCGGGCGTCAGGTCGCCCAAGCCGGCACGGTTGCGGATGTAGTTCACCAGCTCGTAGGCCTTCTCGGTAGGACCGGCAGCCTCGGCATAGGTGAGGGCAATGTCGGAGTAACGCATAAGATAAGGCTTGGTGGAAGTCTTGTCACCCACAAAGTCAGGGTCGATGAACTTGCGGCAGAACGGATAGGTAAGACCGCCGTTCGGATAAGACTTGGAAACATTGCCTTCGGCATCGTACACCTCCTTGCAGATGAGCCAGTCCTTGCGCAGGTCGCCTTCCGCGAAGCTGTTGTAGAAGCCGATATTGGTGCGGTATTCACTCCAGCCGTCGTGCGAAGGAATCATTACATCGGTATCGCCCTGCTTCAGATAGATGGTACCGCCGGCGATATACGGGATGTACATCTTGGAGATCTTGGAGTACTGGCCTTCGTTTTCACCTGTGCGGTCCATGCTCATGATGAAGATGTGCTCGGGGCCGTCAGGATACTGCACGTCGTAGATATGCATAAGATCGGGATCGAAGGCATAGGTGGTCTGCTGGGGATTGTCCACCACGCCGGCAGCAGCCTCTGCAGCCTTGGCATAGTAATCGTCCACGTCAAAAGACATATCCTTGTACTGGGCAACGCCATACTCCTTGGCCGATGCCAGGTACAGATAGGTCTTGGCCAGCAGGCCCTGGGCGGCGGCCTTGTCCGCGCGGCCGGTTTCGGGCTTTGCGTAGTAAGGAAGCAAGCTTTCGGCCGTCTTCAGGTCTTCGATCACATATCCCCACTGCTCGTCCAGCGTAGCGGCAAGACCGGCAGCAGTATCATCGATGGAGGTAACCACCTTCATGTGAACGGGCACGCGGCCGAAGTTGCGGGCTAGGTTGAAGTAGGAGTAGGCCCTCATAAAGTAGGCCTCGCCCACGAAACGGTTCTTCAGATCCTCGTCGATACTCATGCCAGGCACGTTCTCAATGACGGCATTGGCACGGTTGATGGTGATGTAGGAATACTTGAAGAAGTTACCCAGCGTGGTGTTGCTCTTGAAGTTGTTCAAACTCCAGGCATCCAGGTCCTTGGTGCTCTGGGTGGCGTCGCCCTTGGGATCCAGTTCGTCGGTGTTCATACCGCCCAGGAACACAATGGCGCGGGAGTACTCGATGTAGTTGATGGCATCGTAGATATACATGGTGGCAGCCTGTGCGTCGGCCTCTGTCTTATAGAAGCTGCCTTCCGAGTAGAATCCATAAGGTTTCTCCTCCAGGTTGCAAGCGGTCAAGCAAAGTGCTGCGAGAATGAAAGCGATTTTATTTTTCATGGCTGCACACATTAAAAGTTAAAGTCAATACCGAAGGTCCATCTTCTCAGACGGGGATAACCGCCGCTGTAGATGCCGTTGGCGCCCACTTCGGGGTCGTAGCCCTTGAACTTGGTGAAGGTGAACAGGTTGTCCACGTTCATGTAGAGACGGATGCTTTCCAGGAACTTGGTCTGCTTGCGCAGCGGGAAGGTGTAGCCCACGGCCACGGTCTGGACGCGCACGAAGGTGCCGTCTTCCACCCACCAGTCAGAGAACTTGGTCTGGCGGTCGTCACGCAGCTTGGGATACTTGTTGCTGGGATTGTCCGTGGTCCAGCGCAGCGGGTTGTTGGAAGGCTGGCCGAAGGCCTGGGTGTTGATGACGTCGTTGCCGAACACACCGTTGAAGAAGACGCTGGCGTCCAGGTTCTTCCACTTGATGTCCAGGCTCAGGGAAGCCAGGAAGTCGGGGTTTGGATTGCCGATGATGGTGCGGTCATTCTCGTCCACGGTGCCACTTCCGTCCAGGTCCACATACTTAAATTCACCGGGTTCGGCGTCGCTGCCGGTAAGACCGGCGGTGAGGCCTTCTTCCAGGCTCTGGACAATGCCGTCCACCTTATAGCCGTAGAACACGTTCATAGGCTGATCGATGGCCAGGATGTTGGAATAGCCGCGGAACTGGGCCAATCCGGCACCATAGTACTCGTACTGCATACCCGTGTTGGGATCGGTCATAAGGCCGGCCTCGATGGCGTTGCCCAGGCTCACCACGCGGTTGCGGTTGCGGGTGAACATCAGGGTGCCGCCCACCTTCCAGTCACGGTTGCTGTACATGATGCCGTCCAAGGTTACTTCGATACCGGTATTCTTGATGGTACCGTCATTCACCCACATACGGTCGTAACCGGAGGACGGGGCGATGTTGCGCTCGCGCAGCAGGTCGTTGGTCACCTTGTTGTACCAGTCGACGGTCAAATTCAGACGGTTGCCAAAGAGACTCAGGTCCATACCCACATCTACCTGGGATGTGGTTTCCCATTTGAGGTTGGTGTTGGCGATACCGCTCCATACGGCGTAGATATTGCCTTCACCGGTGTAGCCGGACTGGTAGCCGGGACCGATGGCCATCTGCCAGGAACCGTTGTAATAGTATTTGTGCTGGCCGAAACGGCTCAGGGTCTGGTAAGGGGAAATACCCTGGTTACCGGAAATACCGTAGGATGCGCGGAACTTGAGGGCGTCCAGCCATTCCACGTCCTTGAGGAAGCTTTCGTTGTGAGCGTTCCAGCTAACGGCGCCGGAGGGGAAGTAAGCCCACTTGTTGCCGGAGCCGAACTTGGAGGAACCGTCGGCACGGGCGGTGAAGGTGACCAGGTAACGGTTGTCGAAGCCGTAGTTCAGACGCAGGAGGCCCGACACCAGCGTGCTCTCCGACAGACCGTTGGAGATGCGGTAGCGCTCGGGATTACCGGCCTGCAGATTCTCATTACCCAGGGTTTCGTTCACAAAGTCCACACCGGTCATCTCGGAGGAACGGCCACGATAGTTCTCATAGGAATAACCGGCCATGGCGGTGACGTGATGCTTTTCGGCAAGGACCTTGTCGTAGGTGCCGTAAACATCTACGACCATATTGTCCGACTTACTGTTCTTGATCTGGCCGTAACCGTTGTTGAATGCACCGGTCTCGGAGTACTTGTCGGGATTGTAGATGTCCTGGATGCTCTCATCGTGCTTATAGTTAAACTGGCTGGTGAGGGTAAAGCCGTCGAAGAGCTTCCAGTCAATACCTGCATTGGCAATGACACTGGTGCCTTCGGTGGTGTTTTTGGACAGTTCTTTCAGGGCGATGGGATGATAGTAATCGCTGGCGCTGTACAACCAGTAGTTTCCTTCGTCGTCATAGACAGGGAAAATGGGGTTACGGCTGTAAGAACGGCCGGGATTGTAATTGCGCTTTCCGTAAGTGATGTTGGCGCCTACCTTCAGGGTGAAGTTCTTGAACAGTTTGTGGTCAACGGAGAACTTGCCGCCGAACTTCTGATAATAGTCGTCCACATACACGCCGTTGTTGCGGTAGTAGTTAGCGCTGGCCAGGAAGCTGGTCTTGTCGTTGGCGCTGCGTACCTGCACGGTGGTATTGTTGGACACGGGGAGCTTGCGAAGCACCAGGTCTTCCCAACGGGTGTTGGTGGTCCAGGTGGTCTGCAGTTCCTGGATGGAAGGATAGTAAACACCGTTGGCGTTTACAGCACCGATATACGTCGGCGTGAGGCCGGCGTTCACCTTGGCTTCGTTCTGGGTGATGGCCATGAGCACGGGGTCACGCCACAGGTCCAGTTCGGAAGTCATCTGCGACAGGGTGGTCTGCTGGCGCACGCTGATGGAGGTCTTGCCGGCAGCCGCCTTGTTGGTGGTGATGAGGATGACGCCGTTGGCGCCGCGGGAGCCATAGATGGCCGATGCGGAAGCATCCTTCAGCACTTCCATAGATACGATGTCCTGAGGATTGATCTGAGAAAGGTTACCCGCGTCACCGAAGGGGAAGCCGTCCACCACCAGGAGCGGAGCGTTGGAGCCGTTCACGGAAGAATTACCGCGGACCCGCACGATGGACGAAGCGCCCGGTTCCTGCGAGTTATTGATAATCTGCACGCCCGCGATGCGGCCCTGCATCAGGCTCTCGATCGAATTGGCCGGGACATTGGTGATGCCTTCCGTCTTCACGGAAGCCACACTGCCGGTGAGGTCGCTCTTTTTCATCTGACCGTAACCGACCACCACAATCTCTTCCAGCTGCTCGCTGTCTTCGGTGATGATGAAATTCACCACGCTGCGGCCGTTCACGGCTTCCTCTTCCGGAAGATAGCCGATGAAGGACGCCTGCAGAACGGCGTCGGAAGCCACTTTGGTGAGGATGTAGTTGCCGTTAGCGTCGGCGGAAGTACCGTTCATGGTACCCACGACGATAACCGATGCGCCCGCGACAGGGGCCCCGGTGGGGTCTGTCACCTTACCGCGGACGGTAAGCTGCCCGGGTTGGGCAAATCCAGCGACGGATCCCGCTACCAGCAGGACTGCCGCAAGAAAGGATTGAATTTTTAGGCTCATAACGTATGTTTTGGTTATCAGTAAGTTACAATGTAAGTGCAAATAACGGGACTATTTTCCAAGAAAAAAATCAGTTTTCTGCTTAATGATTATATTTTTTTGAACTGGAGTAAATACTTTAACAAATCTTCCAGTGCACAGGTTGCGACGCCCACGTGTTTGTCGGCGGCACCGTAGTACACATACAGGGTTCCGTCCACTACCACATTGCCCGTAGGGAAGACACAGCCGTTGTAGAAACCCTCCAGCTCATAGGGAAGCTCGGGTTCCAGGATGGGAGCCGGCGTGCGCGCAATTACCCGGGTGGGATCCTGGGCATCCAGCAGCAGTGCGCCCACGCTGTAATGGGCCAGTCCTCCGTCGGCAACGCCGTGGTAAAGCATAAGCCAGCCCTCGCTCGTAAGGATGGGCGGCGTACTGCCGCCGATCTTCTCCTCCCAGGAGTTCGGCCGTCCGGTGATCAAGAGCGTGGAAGGCTTGTCTTCCCAGCACAGGAGATCGTCCGAGAACTTGATCCAGATGGAAGGCTGATCCACGCCGTAATCCGCCCCCACCCAGTCCTTGGGCCGGTGCAACATCACAAACTTTCCGTTCACCTTTTCGGGGAAAAGAATCACGTCGCGGTCGTCCAGGACCGGCGAGGTGAGGCGCCCCAGGCGACGGAAATGCCGGAAGTCCTTTGTCATGGCCAGACCGGTATTGCCCAAGCTCGCAGCCCAGGCCTTGGGGGCGAAAGCGTCACAGGCCGGCAGCCGCACTACATCATGCGGGAAAGTCCAGTATCGGCCCGGAGCATACGGCCTGTACGCGTAGGTAATATAATAGGTATCCCCGAATTTTACGATGCGGGGATCCTCCACGCAGCCGCTGTCCGGGCCATCCTGGCTAGGGCCGAAAACCGGCTCCAAGCCGACCCGTTCAAAGTGGAAGCCGTCCGTGCTGGTGGCCAGGCCGAAGCGGATCACGTGATCCTCGTCGTCCCCGGCCGCACGGAAAAGCATGTAAAAAGTACCGTCGTCGTAAATGACACCGGGATTGCAGGTGACCAGATTCTCCCAATCGCTGCCGGGCAGCGGGGAGAGAATGGGGTTCCCGGAATACTTTTGCAGTTTCATGGTTTAGGAGAATAGGACCAGGATGGCGGCGCAACCCACTAGCAGGCAGCCACCCCAGAAACGGTAATTACGGTACAGAGGTCCTTGCCTGAGGGCCACGCCTTCTTCACGGAACGCCTTGAAGGAGAAGGTGGTATCCTGCAGCTTTTCGGCGTCAGGTCTGGGGAAGGCCAGCGAAGCCAGATAGATAACCAGCATACTGAAGGCCAGCAGGAAAGGAATGATGAGAAGGAAGTGCATATCCCCAAAGATCTGGTGGCGCCACAGGAGCATCACCACAGCCATACCCAGGCCTGCCAGCAGGCCGATAAAGGCGCCGTTCCCGTTCACACGCTTGGAGAAGATGCCCAGCAGGAAGGCGGCTACCACCGGCGGCGCAATGTAGGACAGCATCTCCTGATAGTACTTCAGGAGGGAGCCGAACTTGCCGATGTTGGGCGCCCACAACGCAGCAATCACGATGATGACCAGCGAGGTGATCTTACCAATCCAGACCAGCTTCCTGGAGTCGGTCTTGGGGCGCGCTTGGGCATAGAAGTCCATGGTAAACAGGGTGGAAGTGGAATTGAGGATGGCACTGAGGGTAGAGGTAAGGGCTGCCAGCAGGGCCGACAGCATGATACCCAGCAGTCCCGTGGGCAGGAGCTTGAGCACCAGCGTGGGGTAAATCATGTCGGGTCGCTCGATGCCGGGGAAGAGGTTCCGGGCAATGACGCCGGGGAACACTATTATAAATAAGGTAATTAACGTAAGGAAGCCGGTAAACATAACACCCTTTCGGCCTTCGTCCACGCTGCGGGCGCTCAGGACACGCTGCACCAGCGTCTGGTTGTTGGCCCAGAAGTAGATGCCGGATACGGGCATGCCCACGATGAGTCCCAGCCAGGGCGTGGCGGGGTCCGAAAGCGGGCGGATGAGCTTCACCGACATGTCGCCGGAAGCGAAGAGCGAGGACAGGTAGTCCACGCCACCGTTCGCGAAGCAGGCGAAGGTGAGAATTACCGAGCCCACAATGAGGATGACGGCCTGGATGAGTTCGGCGTTAATGGCCGAAGAGAGGCCGCCGGGAATGGTGTAGGAGGCCGCCAGGATGGCGAAGATGAGGATGATCAGCTGAAGGTCGGCCTGCGGGAACACCAGCTTGATGATGAGCGCCGCCGCATACAGGGCGCCGGCGGCATCCAGGAAGATGTTCCCGATGATGCAGATAGCACTGAAATAGTAGCGGGAACGCTTGTCAAAGCGCTTCTGCAGGAATTCCGGAATGGTGAAGATGCCCGACTTGATGTACAGGGGCAGCAGGAAGGTGGCGAAGAAAACCATAACCACCACGCCGGTGAGGTTGTAGTTGAAAACAGCCACGCCGGTATCGTAGGCATCGCCGCACTGGCCGATGAGCGTTGTCGAGGAGATGCTGGCGGCGAAGAGGGAAAGACCCACGATCCACCAGGGCATGGAACGGCCGGCCAGGAAATAGGAGCCAGCGTCGGAACTTTTCCCGTGACGGAGTCCCCACCAGATAATAAATATAAGGTATAGGACGACAATGCAGATGTCTATCCAGCCGATGGAAATAGCGTCCATAGTTTCAACGGGTTATTAGTTTGATTACGTTCGCGTTATTAGCTCGATACAAAGATAAGACAGAAAATACGAGAAATGGTATATATCTGCGCTAAAAAAGTATATTTTTTTGAAACGGGTGTATGCAAATCAAAAAAATTTACCCATCTTTGCGCCATGAGCGAATTACAGCAGGAAATAGTACCCCTCCACAAAGAGGACCTTTTCATCATCCTCAATCACCCCAATGCCAAGTTCGACTACCCGGTTCACTATCATCCCGAGTACGAGATCAATCTGGTGATGAACTGCTCCGGCACGCGGGTGGTGGGAGACTCCGAAGAAGCCTTCGGCCCCACCGACCTGGTCATGACCGGCCCGTCCCTTCCCCACGCCTGGAAGTCCCCGGACCAGACCAACCACGTGATCACCATCCAGTTCGCGCAGGAACTGCTGCACTTCCCCATCCTGGAGAAACGCATCTTTTCGCCCATCCGGCAGCTGCTCCTCGACGCCGAGCACGGCCTCAGCTTCGAAGGTCCCGAACAGGAGGCCATTAAGGAGCAGATCATTTCCCTCACGCGTATGCAGGGCTTCCAGTCGGTCACCACTTTCCTGAACATCCTCAGCCTTATGGCCAACGCCAACCGCAAGCGGCTGGTGACCGGGCTTTACGAGCAGGAACTGGGTTCCAATTCCAAAAGCCGGCGCATCGCCAAGGTTTGTGACTATATAGGAAAGAACCTGGACAAGGAGCTGTCGCTCTCCGACGTGGCCGCCCTGGTGAACATGTCCGACTCGGCCTTCTCCCATTTCTTCAAGAAGCGAACGGGTATGTCCTACATCAATTATGTGAACAACCAGCGCATCGCCAAAGCCTGTACCCTACTGGCCGACACGACCCTTTCGGCCGCCGAAATCTGCTACGACTGCGGCTTCAACAACAAGTCCAATTTCATCCGGATCTTCCGCAAGAAAAAGAATATGACGCCCATCGAGTACCGGCGCTTTATCGGCCAGATGCTCATCAAATACTAGACCTACATAAGCCAGGCGCTCATATCCTTGCCAGCCGCCAGGCCTTCGCGGATTTGCGTGGAGGAGATGGTGACCAGCGGGGCTTTCAGAAGCACGATTCTATAGTCCGGATTCTCTTTGAGGAGCCGGGCTTTTGCGTATCCGCGGTGATAGCCTTTGCGGGGGAAAACGGCCACGCCGTATTCCAGCAGAATACGCTCGTGATAGCGCCAGCCCGCGAAGTTGGTCAGATTATCGGCCCCTATTACCAGAGTGAAATCATTCTGCGGCTCCCGCTCCCGGAGGACATCCAGCGTGCGGATGGTGTACTGCGGTGGGGTCATCTTGAGCTCGATGTCCTGCACCACAACCTTGAGGTCCGGATGACGGGCCACGGCGGCAAGGGCCGCATCGTAACGGTCCTGCCCGGCGGGAAGGCTGTGTGTCTGTTTGAAAGGGTTCTGGGGTGTGACCACCAGATATACCAGATCGAAGCCGGCTTCCTGGG
>JAEEQI010000228.1 GCA_016285215.1 Bacteroidales bacterium
CAAAGGCCGAAGGGCCTTTATGGCCGGCACAGCCATAGCCGTGGGTGCCGCTGCGCTCAAGGGCGTGGAAGCCCGGGCCCAGGAACTGGCCAAGAAGACGGACGGCGGCTTTGCCGACATCCTTCCCAAGCAGGCCCCCAAGCGCGAGACTCCCATCACGCCTCCCGGCAGTATGGGTATCAAAAACTTCTACCGCCGCTGCACGGGCTGCCAGCTCTGCATTGCCGAATGCCCCAACAATGTGCTTCGGCCTTCCTCTGACCTGAGCCGCCTCATGCAGCCGGAGATGAGCTTCGAGAAGGGCTACTGCCGTCCCGAGTGCACCCGCTGCTCCGAGCTCTGCCCCGCCGGCGCCATCCTGCCTGTCACCAAGGAAACCAAAACCAACTTCCACCTGGGTACTGCCCGAGTCAATATAGACCTCTGTCTGGAAGCTACCGGCAAGAGCGCCTGCGGCAAATGTGCCGAGGCCTGCCCCACCGGCGCCATCGCCATGATCCAGCAGGGAGAACATCGCCGCCCTGCCGTGACCGAAGAAGTTTGTATCGGCTGCGGAAAATGCGAATATCTGTGTCCTGTTAGGCCCATCAGCGCCATCACCATTAACGGAAGGGAGGTACACGTATGAAACGGAGAGATTTTATCAAGATAAGTGGTGCAGCCGCCCTGGCTGCCGCCTGCGGTCCCAAGGGTACCCAGGCCCAACCCACGAAAGAAGAAGGACCGGAAGAAATGCTCATGCGGGAAAATCCCAAGAACGGGGACCGCATATCGGCCCTGGGCTTTGGCTGCATGCGCTGGCCCATGGTCAAGGATGCCAGCGGCAAGGATGTCATTGACCAGGAAGCCGTGAACGAGATGGTAGACTATGCCATCGAGCACGGTATCAATTACTTTGACACTTCCCCCGCCTACCTGCAGGGCCAGAGTGAAAAGGCCGCGGGCATTGCCCTGAGCCGCCACCCCCGCAGCAGCTACTACATTGCCACCAAACTGTCCAACTTTGGGGATGCTTCCGCAGAAGCCTCCATCCAGATGTATAAGGACTCCTTCAAGCAGCTGCAGACAGACTACTTTGACTATTATCTACTGCACTCCATCGGCCGTGGCGGCAAGGATGCCTTCAACAAGCGGTATGTAGACAATGGCCTGCTGCCCTTCCTGCTGGAAGAAAAGAAGGCCGGCCGCATCCGCAACCTGGGCTTCTCCTTCCACGGCGCCAAGCACGAGTTCGACTATTTCATGGAACTCTTCGATTCCGGAGAGATGATCTGGGACTTCGTGCAGATTGAGATGAACTATGTGGACTGGACCCACGCAGACGGCGTGAGAAACGTCAACGCAGACTATCTGTACGCCGAACTGGACAAGCGCGGCCTGCCCATAGTAATTATGGAACCGCTGCTGGGCGGCCGTCTGGCCCGTGTGCCGGAAAGCATAGCCCGCCATATGAAGGAGCGCGAACCGGACAAGAGCGTGGCCTCCTGGGCCTTCCGCTTCTGCGCCACGTATCCGCGTGTCCTGTGCGTCCTCTCCGGTATGACCAATATGGATCCGCTCCGGGAGAACGTGGAGACCTTCGGCCATTTCAAACCCCTCACGGAGGAGGAACTGGAGTTCCTGGAGCAGATGGCCACCCAGATGATGGAGTATCCGCTGGTCAACTGCACGGACTGCAAATACTGCATGCCCTGCCCCTGGGGCATTGACATCCCGGGCACCTTCCAGCACTACAACCGCGCCATCACAGACGGCACCTACGCCCAAAGCACGGCCCAGAAGGATTATGCCCAACTCAAGAAGGCTTACCTGGTAAGCTATGACCGGGCCGTTGCCACCATCCGCCAGGCAGACCACTGCATCAACTGCGGCGAGTGCCTGAGCCACTGCCCCCAGAGCATCCCCATCCCCGCGCAGCTAAAACGCATTGCCAAATACATAGAGGATCTGAAACAAGATACCCTGTAGTATTAATAAGAGGCGGTCCTTTTGCAGGGGCCGCCTCTTGATTATGCAAGCAAAATCCTGTGGATTACTGGCCGCGGAGCGGGTTCTGATCTTTGTCGGAAATCGCTTTATTATTGGTCATCTCAAGCTGAGGGATCTGGCAGATGAAACGGTAGTCGTTGGACGGGATTGTGCCCTGCGGCTCAGCGTCCGAACCATTGTAACCATCCAGATTTGTCATACCCCAGGAGAAGTGGCCGGCGTAGTTGTTAGCCGCGCAGGCAGCCTTACGGACCAGCGGCCGCTGGAGGCGGAGCAGGTCGTAGGAACCGGTCACACCCTCGCCGAGGAGCTCTTTTCGGCGCTCTACATAAATGGCTTCCAGTAACGCTTCATCGCTTGCCACCGTCGGATTCTTGACCTGCCGGGCGTTCTGCAGCGTATTGAGCAGGTTCTGGGCATCTCC
>JAEEQI010000229.1 GCA_016285215.1 Bacteroidales bacterium
GCTCTCCTCTTCCCGGGCCGACAGGGCCGAAACCTGGGTGGCGGCGTTCCGGTTTTCGGCCATCGCCTTCTCCACACCCAGTTCAAAGATGTTGTGGATGGCCGCTATGAGACTGAACTGGACGGTATCCAGCTGCTTGGTAAACACCGGCACATTGGCGCTGCGGTACTTGGCCTTGGTAAGACCGTAATGGATGTTGTCAAAATCAGGGCCCCAGGCGTCCACGCCAAATTTGAGGATGAGCGGAGACTTGATTACGGAGATATGGTAACGGAAATCCTGCTCCAGATGCTGACGCCCGCTGGCGGCCAGCATATAACGGTCTACGTCCAGCACAAACGGGAACACCTCCAGGGTATTGTCCTGCACAATGCCCGTGACGGACATATTGTCAATGTGGGCCTTGCTCTTGTCCTTGAACATAAGCTTGCCGGCCAGACGGCTGAACTCCTCGCTGTCTTTCAAAGTAAGATCCTTACCGGAGATGCGCATCACACCGTCAATGGACGGCAGGATGAGGTTCATACAGGTATCGATATTGGCGGTGGCGGCCAGTTCGCAGTCCAGGTCTCCGGCAAAGGAGGTGAGCATAGGAAGGATGGTGTCCACGGCCGGGAACAGGGTAATCACCTTTTGGGCCGTAATATCCACCAGATTGAGGTCAAAGCCGGCCTTGATGTCTTCCTTGGAACGGGTGCTGTAGAAACCCTCGAAATACATATCGCCCATATTGGTGGCGGCCAGGGCATTGGTAACCTGGATGGTGCGGTCCCGCATGGCCACGTCGGCCGCGGCCCAGCTTACCTCCAGGCTGTCGTACAGGATGCTGTTGGCTTCCAGGGAGAAATCCACTTCCAGGTTGGAAGGAATCACCAGCAGCTTGGACTTGTCCACGGTATCCGGCAGCTGAACCTCCTTTAGGGTATCTGCCGCATCAAAAGAGCTGTAGTAGGCGTAGGCCCGCATAAGTTCGTTGGCATCCAGATGGTTGCTGCTCACATCGGCCTTGAGTTTGAGGCGGCTGCGGCCCCGGCCCAGCACCGCGCGGCGCAGTCCTGTAAGGCGGGCCTGGGCACTCACGTCCGAAGCACCGGCCGTAAGGGTGAAATGCTTAAGATCCAGCGTATCGTTGTCAAATGTGCCGCTCACACCGGAGAGGCCGGTCCTGAGCGGGAAAGCGGGCATCCGGATGCTGCCGCTGCCCACATCCAGCTTGCCGTCCACATCCCACTCGCGGAAGTACTTGCGGATGGCATCGGACAGGCTGATGGAAATATCGGCCGAAGCAAACTCGTCCTGGGATTCCAATGCAACGCGCCGCTGACGGGCTATACGGAACAGGGAATCGCGCGGGACGTCGGGATAGAGCCGCTGCAGGGAATCCAGCAGGTGGGTCCTACGCTCGGCAGAGGGCGTACGCATCTGATGTCGCAGGGCGGAAATGTCAAAGTTCACCTGTCGGAGGGAATAGACGTCAGAGCCCATTCTCACGCGGAGGGCACCACTGGAAGAGCCCAGGTTGAGCCGGGGAACGGGACGGTTCTCGGAGGCAGGTTCCAGGCGGAAACGCTCGGTGTTTTCCCTAAGTCCTACGGCCAGGCCTTCCTGGTCTCTCATACGCAGGTTGTTCACCTGCAGAATACCCATAACGGAGGAACGGTCGGTCCTAGCTTGCAGCACATCGGCCGAATTCTGCATAAGGAGGTTGAGCTTGCCGCCCCGCACGAAGGTGGAGCCGTAAGTTACATCCAGCGTATCTATCAGGGCCTTGAGCGCCAGCACGCGGGCGCCCTGCTTGAGGTTGCGGTCTATGGTATTGCCCTTGGTGGCCAGGTTCACGTCCAGCACGGGCAGAAGGGCCGAAACACTGTCTTTGGTATACTCCAGCGAGAGGTCGCGACCCTTGACGTCGCAGTTGATATCGGCCTTTCCAATATTGGCCAGGTCCAGTTGCGAGAGGCGGGCCTTGGCGCTTAACTTCATATCCAGGCTGCCGGTTCCGGAAAGCCCCATATCGGCCAGGAAAACCTTGGTAAGGGAATCCAGGCGGGCCTTGGCGTTGCCGTCCAGCTGCACCTGCGGGTCTTTTCCCAGAATATCGCGGGCCTTTCCGGTAGCGTCAATGTGGGCGCCGGCAATGTCCACCAGCAGACGGTCCACTATAGCATCCACTTCCTGGAGGTCGTCGGTCTTGACGCGGGCATCTACCGCCAGGCGGCCTTTTCGGCCCAGTCCTTCATAATCTATGGTGGAGGCAGGGACCTGCAGCCGGGCGTTGATGACGGGCGTCTGGCCCTCTCCGTAGGCACCCTTGGCCGAAGCTTCCAGGCTCACCCGGGCATCGGTATCCACCTTTTTGAGGAACTCCAGGTTGTCCCTGTATTCGCGAAT
>JAEEQI010000230.1 GCA_016285215.1 Bacteroidales bacterium
TGCCCCGCCAGCGGTAGATGCTTTGCTTGACGTCTCCTACCACCAGGGAGTCGTTGCCCTGCGCCACGCTGTTGCGGAGGAGGGGGCGGAAGTTGTCCCACTGGATGTCGGCGGTGTCCTGGAACTCGTCCAGGAGGAAGTCGTCGTAGCGGACGCCCAGCTTTTCGTAGATGAAGGGGGCGTCGGTGCCGTCGATGATGCCCTTGAGGATGGTGTTACTGTCGTCCAGGGACATCAGGTTCTTTTCTTTCTGGATAGCCGCGAAGGCTTCCCGGAGCTCCGCCGCCACGCCCAGGCTGTAAAGCTGGCCGAGGATGGTCTTGGCGGTGTTGTATTCCTTGAGGGGCAGGCCGAAGCAGTCGAGGAAGGCCCTTAACGGGGCTTCCAGCTTGCCGGCCACCCGGTCTTTCAGATGGGCTTTGGTCTTGGCGAACCACTGGTCGGGGTCTTCGGCTTTTCTGACGAAGGCGTCCGACGGGGCTTTCGTTTCGGCCTGCGGGCCCACGTAGTTTCTCAGGGCCTTCATGAAGCGGCCGTTGGTCTCCTCCGGGTCCAGGCCGGCATCGGCAAATACCTGCAGGGCGGCTTCGGCCGAGGACTTGAGTCTCTTTTCGAAGTCCGTTATGACCTGGCGGCAGGTCTTGCGGAGTTCGCCCAGCGTCTCGCGGGGGATGTCCTTGCCTTCCGGGAGGTCCCTGAGGCTCGCGGCCATCACGGTGAGGTTCTTCTCCAGGGAGAATGTTCCCTTCTGGGAGAGGTCTTCCTGGGCGCTCTCGGTGAGCCATTTCAGCAGCTTGCCGTCCCCTTCCTCGGTGAGGTTGTCCAGCAGGCGGTCCACGCTTTCGGCCACTAAGGCGTCCCGGTCCAGCTGCACCTGATAGGAAGTGAACTGGCCGATCTCCCGGGAGAAGGCCCTTAATGTCTGTTGGAAGAACTTGTCGATGGTACTCACGGCGAAGGCCGAGTAGTCGTGCAGGATGCCGGAGAGCTGCTGCCGGGCCTTTTTCTGGATTTCCGTAAGGGGCCCCAGCTTTTCCAGGTCCTTGCGATACGGCGACCCGGCCGGATCTTTCGCCAGCTGGTTAAGCTCCTTCAGGATACGGCGCTTCATCTCGTCCGTGGCCTTGTTGGTGAACGTCACGGCCAGCACGTGCCGGTACGCATCCGGCCGCTCGCTCATCATCAGGAGCCTGATGTACTCCCTTGCCAGGTTATATGTCTTGCCGGACCCTGCCGACGCCTTGAGTATCTTGAGCATACCTTACAAAGATACAAAAAGACCGGAAAACAAGAAAGCGTGCGGGGCCAGGGAGATCCCGGTTCAGAGCCTCGGAATGCAAAAATTTTGTACCTTTTGCCCATAATGCGTTGTATTTTTACGTAACTTCGCAGGAGATATGGAACAAAACGGACTTACAAAAAAACAATTTCAGATACAGATGGTCACAATGGTCATCTATATGCTGTTGGCTTTATGATTGCCTTTGGCCTTGTGGCACTTCTGAAATAAGTTCACATGAAAAGGATTTCACTCATACTTTCGGTCCTTCTTCTGGTTATGGGCTGCCAAAACGGGGATAACCATCTCCGGAACGGTGACCTCATTTTTGTTGGACTCCCGGTGGACTATGGCGCAGAGGCCGATTCTATGGATGCGGCCATCTCATCGGCCACCGGTGAAGCAGGAGAGCTGAATCTGATTCACGTAGCCATTGTAGAAATAAAGGCCGATAGCACGTGGGTGATCGATGCCACCATCAAACGCGGGGTGGACCGACACCCGCTGGACACCTTCCTAAAGGACTTCACGCTCCGCGACGGCAGTTATCCCGAGTTTATCTACAAACGCGTTCAAGGCATTGATGCCGATGCCGCCGTGGAAAGGGCCAAGTCCCTCTGCGGGCGAGAATACGACGTCCGGTTCCTGCCGGAGAATGAGGCGCTCTACTGCACAGAACTGGTACAAGCATGCTATCTGGACAACCAGGGGAACCCCATCTTCCAGAGCGAGCCCATGAACTGGCTGGCTCCGGACGGCACTATGCCGCCCTATTGGGAGAGGCTTTTCCACGGGCTCGGAATGGACGTTCCCCAGGGCATCCCGGGCACAAATCCTCAAAAAATGTCCCAGTCCCCTTACCTAAAAAAGCTAAGTTGCCGTTGATGGCAACTTAGCTTTTTTAGAAGTGCGCTCTTAGGGACTCGAACCCTAGACCCGCTGATTAAGAGTCAGCTGCTCTACCAGCTGAGCTAAGAGCGCATTCAGTCTGGTTTTTGTGACCCGTTCGGGGCTCGAACCCGAGACCCCAACATTAAAAGTGTTGTGCTCTACCAACTGAGCTAACGAGTCCTCCGTCCCAAATCGGGATTGCAAAGGTAGTAACTTTTTTG
>JAEEQI010000059.1 GCA_016285215.1 Bacteroidales bacterium
ATGCAAACATTATTGCCTTTCATGAACCAGTCGGTAATGGTGGCGGTGAAGTTGTTGGGGGTGCAAGTTATCTTTCCGGCGGACGTGAAGGTAACTTCAATCTCGACATCATTAATTTCACCAACCCAAGTACCAACGCAAGCCTTCTTAATATTGGTGATGGCGGGATCTTCCTGCTTTTTGCAGCTGGTAGCGGTCAGGGCTGCTACAGCGATGACTGCAAGGATAACGAATAATTTTTTCATGTGTAAAACTATTTTATTAACTAATCGAAGGCGAAGATAATACCTCGTTTTTAATTATTTGTAAAAACTAATGCACACATTTGGGATGGACCGAATGCGTGCATTTTGTATCTTTGTGGCTATGAAACAGAGACTGATAACCATCGCCCTGCTAGCGCTAAGTCTTGGCGCCGGGGCCCAGAACGTCCGGTTCAACCACAACAGCCGCATTGTTACTTCTGAAGACACACCCGCCTCCGCCATCCTGCAGCGCTATCTGGGAGAAGCTACCGGGTATGCGTTCCCCATAGTGAAAGGAAGCCCTAAAAAGGCCGATATCCTGCTGCGGGAAGTGTCCGGCCTGCCTGAAGATGCGTTCCGCGTGCTGGTGGAAAAAGGCACCGTGGTGCTGGAAGGAAAAGGCAAGAGCCTTTCTTACGCGGCCTGCGACTTCCTGGAGCAGGAAGTGGGGATGAATTACTGGGGAGGAGGAGAGTATGATCTTCCCCGTGTCAACACCGTCACGGTGCGTCCAAGGGCGGAGATTCCCGCCTTCCGTTACCGGCAATGCAGCCACTATCTCCTGAGGGAAGACCCTCTTCTTCGTACCTGGATGCGCTTGGAAGAGCCGGCCGACCTTTTTGTCGACAATCTGTGGGTGCATACCTGTAACCGCCTGTTGCCGGCCTCGCGCTACGGGACTGAGCACCCCGAGTATTATGCTTACTATGGAGGAAAAAGGCATCCCGGAAGCGCCAGCCAATGGTGCATGAGCAATCCCGAAGTGCTGGAAATCGTTTGCGGAACGCTGGACAGCCTGTTCCGCGCCCATCCGGATCGGAAGATGATTTCCATCTCACAGAACGATGGATCAGATACTTATTGCCGATGTCCTGCCTGCCAGGCTATTATGGATGAGGAGGGGAGTCCTTCCGGGCCCATCCTTCGCTTTGTGAATGCCGTGGCAGAGCGTTTTCCGGACAAGGAAATCTCTACGCTGGCGTATCTTTTCTCCGTGCAGCCACCTAAAATCACCAAGCCGCGTCCCAACGTGTCCATTATGCTCTGTGACATAGATTGCCGGAGACAGACTTCCCTCCCGGAAAACCCTTCCGGGCAGGTGTTTATGCGGGCCCTGGAAGGCTGGAGCGCCATCTGTGACAACATTTTCCTCTGGGATTACGGCATCAACTTCGACAATTACCTGTCACCCTTCCCCAACCTGCAGACCATTAAAGATAATATGGTTATCTTCCAGGACCATGGGGTAAAGATGCATTTCTCGCAGATCAACAGTTCCCGGGGCGGGGATATGGCCGAACTGAGGCCCTATCTGGTTTCCAAGCTGATGTGGAACCCCCAGGCCATCCTGGATTCGCTGGAGCGGCATTTCTGCGAGGCCTATTACGGGGCGGCAGCGCCCCATATCTTAAGGTATATCCATACGATGGAGGGGGCCGCCGTGGCTACGGACGTGGATCTTTTCATCTACGATTCCCCCGTTTCCTATAAAGGCAATATCCTCCAGCCGGCCCTGTTCAAACGCTATAACGCCCTGTTCGACGAGGCCGAAGCCGCCGTTGCCGAGGATCCGCTCAGGCTCTCCCGCGTGCGCAGGACCCGCCTTCCGCTGCAGTATTCGGCCCTGGAGATTGCCAGGACGGACATCAACCGGGACAATGCCGCGGTAGAAAAGCAGCTGGACCTGTTTGAAAGCCGCATCCGGGAATTCGACGTTCCCAGCCTGAACGAGCGCGCCAACAGCCCGCTGGAATACTGCAGGCTGTTCCGGGAGCGATACCTGCCATCGGCCCAGGACAACCTGGCCTTCGGCTGCCCGGTCACCTTTGCCATCGAGCCCCGCCCCAAATACGCAGAATTGGGCAAGACGGCCCTTACGGACGGTCTGTACGGCGGTGCCGGCTACGTAGAGAGCTGGGTGGGCTGGGAAGGCACGGACGCCGATTTCACCATAGACCTGGGCTCCGTGAAGTCCATCAATGAGATTGGGGCCGATTTCCTCCGCCAGATAGGCGCCTGGGTGCTGGAGCCCAAGGCCGTCCGCTTCTTTGTGTCGGCCGACGGAAAGAATTTCCGGGAGTTTGACTACCGGCCGCTGGAGGAAAACCGCAGCGGCACCATCGAATTCACGCCCGTGGTGGGGAAGGGCCACGCGCAGGCCCGCTATGTACGAATCTTCGTGGACGGCGTAAAGGACTGCCCGGAGTGGCATTATGGCGTGGGCAACCCCTGCTGGTTCTTTATCGACGAAGTTTGGGTGAAATAGGGATAATTGCTATCTTTGCATAAACAGCATTTGAAATGGCAGAATCATTCTCTGAGATAGGTAAAATCCAGGCCATCGAACAGCTTTATCAGCTGTCGGCATACAATCCCGTAAGCGGACTCAGCTATACTTCTTCCAAGGGCGGACGCATTACCACCGCGTCCCGGATGTACTTGGAAGGCATTGATTTCAATCTGGTGTACTTCCCCCTCAAGCACCTGGGCTACAAGTGTGTAGTGGGCGTTGTGGGTGAACTGTACGCCGCCCTGGCCGCACCCAAGCTCCTCAACGTGGTGCTGGGCGTATCGGCCAAACTGGATTTCCCCCAGATCAAGGAACTCTGGATGGGCATTACGGTGGCGGCCAAGGAACACGGCTTCGAGGCCGTGAACCTGGATCTTCAGCCCTCCAACAACGGGTTGTACCTGTCGCTGAGCGCTACCGGCGAAACGGCCATCCTTACGGAGAAGCGCCGCCTGGCCGCCAAATCCAAGGACCTTATCTGCGTTTCCGGCAGCCTGGGTGCCGCTTATCTGGGCCTGCAGGTGCTGGAGCGGGGTGCCCGCGAGTTCCAGGAAAAGGGAACCCAGCCCGATATGACCCAGTACAAGATGCTGGTAGGGGCCTATCTGAGGCCCGAACTGGACGCTTCCGTGGTTTCCCGCCTGGAAGACGCAGAGATTTACCCTTCGTACGGCTATTTTGTGACCCGCGGCCTCTCGGATGCCCTCAAACGCCTCACGCGCGACAGCGGCCTGGGAGCCAAGGTGTATGCCGATAAGATTCCCTTCGAGGGCAACAGCTTCCAGCTGGGCAAAGAGCTGGATATGGACCCTGTATCGGCCGCTATGAACGGGGGAGACGACAACCGCCTCCTGTTTGTGGTGCCCATCCTGCATCTGGAGAAGTTCCGCCGGGAGTTCCAGACCTTTGACGTGATTGGTCACCTGGCCCAGCCCGAGGCCGGCACGGTTTTGGTCACTCCGGAGGGCGTTGAATTCCCCGTGAAGGCACAGGGATGGCAAGAAGAAACTGAATAAAACCTTAATAACATGAAGAAACTTGTATCCGTATTTGCAGTGGCTGCTCTGTTCAGCCTTTCTGCCAATGCCCAGAGCATCCTGGACAAGCTGGGCAGCCTGGGAAATGTCATTTCCAACGCTGCCGGCGTGGTGTATTCCGCTCCCGTAAGCCTCAATGGCACCTATCAATATAACGGAGTGGCCGTTTCTGCCACCAGCTCCGAAGGCGGTATCCTTACCAATCTGGCCGGTTCCGCTGCTACTTCGGCCCTGGAAACCAAGGCCGACGGCTACCTCTCCAAGGTAGGGATCAAGCCCGGCGCTATGTCCTTCACCTTCAACTCCACGGACAACACCTTCACGCTGAATGTGGCCGGCATTTCCATCCCCGGTACCTACAAGGTGAGCGACGGAGAAAAGACCGTGTCCCTGGTGTTTGGCAAGAAACTGCAGTATCTGAGCATGACCGGCTCGCTGGAATCCAGCCTGGGCAATGTAAAGATGGTTTTCCCCGTCAACAAGGCTATGGCCCTCATCAAGAAACTGGCTTCTACGCTGGGTCAGAGCTCCTCTCAGCTGGGCTCCCTGGCCAAGCTGGCCGACGGCTACGACAACTTCCGCCTGGGCTTCAAGATGAGCAAATAAGCCCTTCGGCACCTCCTCACCGGCCGCGTTTGCAAAGAATCTGCCTTCTGTGCGTTCTGTCTGCAAACGCGGCTCTGTTTTCGGCCGAAAAGCCCGTTTTCGCCGCCACGTTTGCACATAATCTGCCCCAGGTGCTTTCTGCCTGCAAACGTGGCAATATCGTAAGAAACACACAAAATGCAGTCTGAAACAACACAACTTTTCTTACGATTGTAGGAATTCCGGATAGGCCTGCTTACCTTGGTGGGCATGAAGGAATCATATCATATCTGCTTTACATCGCACGACGAGGTGATGTTCCGGGATGAGGAAGATCACGGAGTCTTTGTTAACCTGATGGCGCTGCGGGCCTTTGTATCTGATGCTGAGATTCTGGCCGACGCAGAAATGTCCACCCACTTTCACTCCGTTGTGTTTGCCGAGGACCCGATGCTCTTTGCCTCTGCGCTAAGGATGTCCTATACCAAATACTTCAACCATAAGTATGACCGGAAGGGGAGGATGGGGCAGAAGTACACTTTCTCACAAAAGATCGACGGTTTCAATCACCAGATGGTGGCGCTGTCTTACGTTCTGAGGAACGGGCTTCATCACGGAGCGGCTCCCACGGCATTGGGATACGCCTATTGCTCTGTACGTGAGCTGTTTGCGAAAGAGATCGGCCTCTCTTCTGAGAGGTCCCGGCCTTTTTCTCGGGCCGATATGGCGGCCTATCTGCCCCGCTATTCAGCGTTCCCGGACCATTGGCAGATGGATGAATCAGGCGTTTTCCTTCGCAAGAGTTTTATGGAGCTTCGACGAGCCGAGCAGTACTACGGTTCGGCCAGAAACTATCTATATCAGATGAACCGGCTGACGGACGAAAGCTGGAAAGAAGACCAGCAGAAGGACAATACCGGCCAGCCCGTCACCCTGTCCATGATCGAAGGGGCCGATGAAAAATCCATAGCCCAGATGCTGAACAACGAGCACGGACGCAACTTCAACCCCAACCGCTTACAGGATATGGATGTTTGCCGCCTCATCGACCATGATCTGTTGCCCTCTTTTGGCGTCCGCTCAGTCTATCTGCTTTCGGATAGCCAGCGCCAGCGCCTTGCCCGCCAGCTCCAGGCCGAATACCGCCTCCCCAATCACCAGATTCGCCGCTGCCTGGGATACTAGCCCCTGCTGGTTTCCGGTCTGCTCCGGCCGCGTTTGCACGAAATCTGCCTTCTGTGCGTTCTAGCTGCAAACGCGGCTCCAAAATCGGCCTTTTCGGCCTGAAACCGCGCCACGTTTGCACAAAATCTGGCCCTGGTGCGTTCTAGCTGCAAACGCGGCTGGAAGCGGGCGCAATGTTGATAACTTTTTTGCGCAAAAACGGGGGAGAAATCGTATCTTTGCCGTATATGAGTTTCGTTCATCTTCACGTTCATACGCAGTACTCCATTTTGGACGGACAGTCGTCCATTGAGAACCTTTTTAACCGGGCCGAAGAGCTGGGGATGCCTGCCCTGGCCATCACCGACCACGGTAATATGTATGGCGTGAAGGAGTTCTTCAAGTATGCCAAGAAGCATCCTTCGGTGAAGCCCATCATAGGCTGCGAGATTTACGTCTCCAAGGGAGATCACCGCGTCAAGGAGAAGGGCTATTACCACCTCATTCTGCTGGCCAAGAACTACACGGGCTACCTCAATCTGGTCAAGATTGTGTCGGAAGCGCATATCAACGGTATGTACTACCGCCCGCGCGTGAGCCACGAGGTGGTGGAGAAGTACCACGAGGGGCTTATCTGCTCTTCGGCCTGTATGGCGGGAGAGGTTCCGCGCGCCATTATGGCACACAACGCCGAGGCCGTGGAGAAAGCCATCCTCTGGCACAAACGCGTCTTTGGGGAAGACTATTACCTGGAGGTGATGAAGCACAAGACGGAGGTCCCGGGCTTGGATAACCAGCTCTACGAGGACCAGTGCTACTACACCGGAGAAATCTTCAAGCTGGCCGAAAAGTACGGCGTAAAGGTGATAGCCACCAATGACGCCCACTTTGTGCGCAAAGAGGACGGACCCGTGCACGACCGCCTCATCTGCCTCACCACCAACGCCTATATTGACGACCCTGACCGCCTCCGCTACACCCAGCAGGAGTACATCAAGAGCGAGGAAGAGATGCGGGAGCTGTTCCCGGACCACCCGGAGTGCATAGAAAACACCCTGGAAGTGGCCTCCAAGATAGAGGAGTACACCATTGACCGGGATCCCGTACTGCCGGTATTTGAGATTGATCCGGCCTTTATGGCAGAGATTGACAAGTACCTGGAGCAGTACAAGGACATCATAGATGCAGGCCGATGCGACAAGCACGGCACCTACCGCGGAGACGGCTTCTGCCACTCGGTGGCCTATCTGTGCCACCTTACCTACCAGGGCGCCCACCAGCGTTACGGGGAAACCCTTACGCCGGAGCAGGACGAGCGCATAGATTTTGAGCTCAAAACCATCTGCCGTATGGGTTTCCCGGACTATTTCCTCATTGTGCAGGACTATATTGCCGCTTCGCGCGCTATGGGCAGTATGGTGGGCCCGGGCCGTGGTTCGGCCGCTGGTTCTGTGGTAGCTTACTGCCTCAGAATCACCAACCTGGACCCCATCAAGTACCAGCTCCTGTTTGAGCGTTTCCTCAATCCGGACCGTATCTCTATGCCGGATATTGACGTGGACTTTGAAGACCTCACCAAGGCCCACGACTACGTAGAGAAAAAGTACGGCGCCAGCCACGTGTCCCGTGTAATCACGTTCGGTACTATGGCCGCCAAGAGCGCCATCAAGGACGTGGCCCGAATAAGCCGCGTATCCATAGACGAGAGCAACCGCCTCACCAAGATGGTTCCCGACCGCCTTTCTGAGAAGAAGGAAAAGGAATACCCCTACAACCCCAAGCTGGACGAGCTGAAGCCCGGCTTCAAGGTCATTGAGAAGGAAGTGGACGGCGTTATGAAGACCTTCCAGAAGGGTATGGAGGACGTGGACGTCAAGATCAACCTCAAAAACTGCTACCGCCTGGTGCCGGAGTTCATAGAAGAGCTCAAGAACGGACCGGAGATCAACAAGGAGGTTCTCAAATATGCCCAGGCCCTGGAAGGCTGCGTCCGCCAGGTGGGTATGCACGCCTGCGCCACCATCATCGGCCGCGGAGACCTTACGGATTACCTGCCCATCTGCCTGTCCAAGGATAAGGAAACGGGCCTGGACGTGCGCACGTCGCAGTACGACGGCCACTACATCGAGGACGTGGGTATGCTCAAGATGGACTTCCTGGGCCTCATTACCCTCCAGATTATC
Organism: Bacteroidales bacterium; assembly: GCA_016285215.1. Next base: position 7,505 of record JAEEQI010000059.1, read on the forward strand.
CACAACTGCCTCAACCTCATCAAGGAGCACCACGGGGAAGACATAGACATTGAGGCCATCCCCATTGACGACAAGCCCACCCTGGAGCTCTACGGCCGCGGAGACACCACCTCCGTATTCCAGTTTGAATCGGAAGGCATGAAAACCTGGCTGCAGAAGCTGCGCCCGGAGCGTTTCGAAGACCTCATTGCTATGAACGCCCTGTATCGGCCCGGTCCTATGGACTATATCCCGGACTTTGTGGCCCGTAAACAGGGTGAGCAAGCTATTGAATACGACCTCCCCGAGATGGAGGAATACCTGCAGGACACTTACGGCGTCACGGTTTACCAGGAGCAGGTGATGCTTCTGTCCCAGAAGCTGGCCGGTTTCACCAAGGGTGAAGCAGACAAGCTCCGTAAGGCTATGGGTAAGAAGCAGATCGATATCCTGAACTCCCTCAAGGACAAGTTTATGTCCGGCGGCCAGGCCAACGGCCACCCCGAGAAAGTGCTGGATAAGATCTGGAAAGACTGGGAAAAGTTTGCCCAGTACGCCTTCAACAAGTCCCACGCCACCTGCTACGCATGGGTGAGCTACCAGACCGGCTGGCTCAAGTGCCACTATCCGTCCGAATTCTTTGCTTCCTGCCTGGACTGCGCCAAGAGCATGGAAGAAATCATCAAGATTATGGACGACTGCAAGGGCCACGGTATCAAGGTGTTAAGCCCCGATGTCAACGAAAGTGCCGGCCACTTCACCGTTAACAAGGAAGGCAACGTGCGCTTTGCCCTGGGTTCCATCAAGGGCTTCGGCGCCAACGTGGTGGATGCCATCATAGCCGAAAGGGAAGAGCACGGTCTCTTCACGGACGTCTACGACTTTGTGGAGCGTATGGCCGGCAGCGTGAACCGCAAGAGCTTTGAGAACCTGGTCAACTCCGGCGCCCTGGACAGCCTGGGCCACAAGCGCAGTATGTACTTCCAGCCCGGCCGCGGCGGAGACCTCTTTATAGACCAGCTGGTGCGCTACGGAGAACTCTTCAAGGAGGACACCCTCTCCGGCGGCGTCTCCCTGTTTGGAGATATGGAGGAAATGAAGCCCGAGCGCCCTCCCCTGCCCGATAACGAGGGCGAGATGGACATTATGGATATGCTCCAGAAGGAAAAAGAGCTGGTGGGTATGTACCTGAGCTCCCATCCGCTGGACCGCTACCGCTTTGAGATGGAGAACTTCTGCACCTGCAAGATGGCCGATATGGGCGTCTTTGTGGCAGAATGCGAAGCCAAGAAGGCCCCCGCCAAGGTCTATGCAGCCGGTATAGTGACCGATTTCAAGCAGTTGACCACCAAGACGGGCAAACCCTACTCCCGCACCATTCTGGAAGATTACAGCGGCTCCTACGAGCTCACGCTCTTTGGAAAGGACCACGAGAACTTTATGCAGTATATGACGCCCCGCGCAACGCTGTTTTTAGAGGGCCTGGTGGAAGAAAAGTTCTTCGTTAAGCCCGAGGAGCGTGCGCAGGGTAAAACGTCGCCATACGCCTTTAAATTGCGCAAAGTGACGCTGCTGGGCAACATCTCCGACGATATCCTCTCCGGATTCAGTATGGACATCACCACGCCTATGCTCACGCAGCAGTTCCGCAAAGACCTCCTGCAGGTCATCAAGAAGCACAAGGGCAACATTCCCCTCACCCTGTTCCTGTTTGACCCCGGCACCCGCTACCGCATCCAGTTCTATTCCAAGAAGTTCCAGGTAGCCGTTACCTCCGAGTTCCTCCAGGATCTCCGCCGCATAGGCATCGATAAGTACGAGGTCGTCCGCAAGTAGCCTCCCTCCGGATCTTTCTCCCCCTTGCCGCGTTTGCACGTAGAATGCACGTGGGGCCAATTTGGTGCAAACGTGGCGGCGAAAACGGGCGTTCGGGCCGAAAAAAGGGCCGCGTTTGCAGACAGAACGCACAGAAGGCAGATTATGTGCAAACGCGGCCGGAGCAGACCGGAGCAAGCGCACAAAAAAACCGCGGCCCGGGGTGGGTCGCGGCTTTTTTGTCATCAGAAGGATTACTCGGCCTTCTTGCCGGCCTTGGTGGTAGCATCGTACATGATAGGAGTACCAATCATGATGGAAGCGTAAGTACCAATCAGGACACCCAGGCAGAGGGCCACGGCCAGACCGCGGATGCTCTCACCGCCCCAGATAGCGATGGCTACCATAGGAAGGAGGGTGGACACGGAAGTGTTCACGGTACGGGTGAGGGTGGCATTCAGAGCGGTGTTCACGGTCTTGCGGAAGTCGTCCTTCGGGTGGAGGCCGCGCTGCTCACGGATACGGTCGAAGATAACCACGTTATCGTTGATGGCGTAACCGATGATGGTCAGGATAGCGGCGATGAAGGTCTGGTCCACATCCAGGTTGAACGGCAGGATACCGTTGAACAGGGAGAAGAAGCCAATGATGATGATGGCGGTGTGAGCCAGGGAGACAACACCACCGAGACCCCAGGTCCAACCCTTGAAGCGGAAGGCGATGTAGGCGAAGATCACCAGGAGGGCCAGCAGCACGGAGATGATGGCGCGGTTGGTGATTTCGTTGGAGATGGAGGCCGAAACCTTATCGGAGGAGATGATACCGTTGGGGTTCTCCAGGGTAGAGGTGAAGCTGGCCAGGGTGACCGGCTCCTTGTAGAAGCCCTTGAGGGCGTTGTACAGCAGGCCTTCAATCTCAGTATCTACAGCGGAGCTTTCCTCGCGGTACTTATACTGGGTGGAGATCTTCATCTGGGCGTCACCACCAAACTGCTTCACCTCAACGGAGGACTGGTCTACGCCAGCCTCTTCGGCAGCAATACGGAAGGTGTCTTCCACGGCGGAGCGGACGCTTTCAGCGGTAACGCTCTGGTCAAAGCGGACCACATAGGTACGGCCACCGGTGAAGTCAACACCATAGCTGAATCCCTTGAGGGAGATGGAAGCGATGGCAATGATAATGAGGGCACCGGAGATGATATAGGAGTACTTCTTCAGGCCGATGAAGTCTACATTGGTGTGCTTGAGGAAGTTCTCGGTGAACTTGTTGGACAGGGTCACGGTCTTTCCCTTGACGATGCGGTCGTCAAAGATCAGACGGGTGATGAAGATGGAGGTCAGAACGGAGGTGATGATACCGATGATGAGGGTGGTAGCAAAACCGCGAACCGGACCGGAACCGGCCATAAACAGGATGATACCGGTGAGGAGGGTGGTTACCTGACCGTCGATGATGGCGGAGTAAGCGTTCTTGTAACCGTCGTGCACGGCGAGGGAGAAGCCCTTACCGGCAGCCAGCTCTTCCTTGATACGCTCGTAGATAATCACGTTGGCATCCACGGCCATACCCAACGTCAACACGAGACCGGCGATACCGGGCAGGGTGAGGACGGCGCCGAAGGATACCAGCACGCCAAACAGCAGGAGCACATTGCACAGCAGAGCAACGTCTGCGATGAGACCGGCGCCGCGATAGAACAGCACCATATAGATGAGCACCAGGATGAAGGCGATGAGGAAGGAGATGAGACCGGCGCGGATGGAAGCGGAACCCAGGGACGGGCCAACCACCTGCTCCTGAATGATGGTAGCGGGAGCGCGGAGCTTACCGGCCTTGAGCACGTTGGCAAGGTCTTCGGCCTCTTCTACGGTGAAGTTACCGGTGATCTCGGAAGAACCGCCGGTGATGGCGTTGAGCACGTTGGGGTAGGAATACACCAGACCATCCAGGACGATGGCGACCTGACGGCCGATGTTGTCCTTGGTGAGGTTGGCCCAGATGTTGGCACCCTCACGGTTCATAGTCATTGAGACGGAAGGAGCACCGCTGCCGCCACGCTGGGAACCGTTGAAGTTCACGCGGGTGTCGGTTACAACGCTGCCGTCGAGGGGGGCGTTGCCGTCGGGGTCGGTGACCTTGAGAGCCACGAGCTCATATTTGCCGATAACGGCGGAGGAGTAGTAGGGGTTACCGTCCTTGTCGTACTGCTGCTCAACGGGCTTCACGGACCAGGCACCGCGGAATTCGGCGGGGAGGTAATCGGAAGCGAGGGCCAGGTACTTGTTAACGGTAGCGGTATCCACGGAGCTGGCATAACCCAGGCAGGCCGAACCGCCACCGGTAGGAAGGAGCACGCTGTACAGGGGATCTGCACCAATGCCTTCTTCTCCGGCGAGGAGTTCGCTTACGCGGGCGTTCACGCTGCCAAGGTCAATTTCCTGGGCGGTGAAGGTGGGCCAGAACTCCAGGGAAGCGGTACCCTGCAGGAGCTTACGCACGCGCTCGGGATCCTTAACACCAGGGAGTTCGATGAGAATCTTACCGGTGTTGCTCACCTGCTGGATATTGGGCTGGGTAACACCCAGGCGGTCAATACGCTTGCGGAGCACGTTGAAGGAATCGTCAATGGCGCTCTTGGCCTCTGCACGGAGGGCCGTGATGACCTCACCGTTGGAGGAATCGTTGGAAATCTTGTCACGGAGTTCGGTGGTGGCGAAGATCTCGTTGAGGCGACGCTGAGGAGCTACCTGGTTCCAGGCCGATTCAAACAGGCCGATGAAGTCACGGCTGTCGTTCACGTTCTCCTTCTTGGCCTTCTCCATAGCGGCCACGAAATCAGGGTCGTTGGGATTGGCGGCCAGGGCCTTGATAACGTCTTCCAGCTGCACCTGCAGCATCACGTTCATACCGCCCTTGAGGTCCAGACCCAGGTTGATTTCCTTTTCCTTAACGTTCTTGAAAGGATACCAGAGGTACACTTTCTCGTTGTTCAGGGAGTCTAAGTAAACTCTGTTGATGTTGTTTGCCACCGAGTCCTTCACATATTCCAGAACGTCGGCGGGGACATTGTTTGCCTCTACAAACTGCTGGGCCATAGCCTCTGCATATTTGGCGGCCTTGCTCTCCTGGTAGCGGGTTACCGCCGTGAAGGAGAGCTGCCAAATGCTGGCAATACCGAGCAGGATGGCAACAAATCTAATCCAACCTTTGCTTTGCATGTTTTTATTGTTTTGATTTAACTTTATTTCAATTCGTTTACCGGCGTCAATAGACACTACGGCAAAATAGGTTGCAAATTTACGATTTTTTTCTGATTTACCACGTTTCCCAGAACTATTTCTCACATTTTTGCATGTTCCTCTTGCGAAGTCAGCAAAATTATGTATCTTTGCAGTCCCGCTTGAGTAGCGGGTGTTTCAGGAACATCATTCCCGGAGGGGTGGGTGAGTGGCTGAAACCAGCAGTTTGCTAAACTGCCGTACGGGTTATTCTGTACCACGAGTTCGAATCTCGTCCCCTCCGCAAAAAATTGGCAGCCTAAAAGGGCTGCCTTTTTTTGCTTTAGGGACGAGATGAGGGGCTCC
>JAEEQI010000060.1 GCA_016285215.1 Bacteroidales bacterium
TTCCTCATAGCCCTTTGCCTGTTGCCGGCACTGTTGTGCCTGGCGGCGGGGGATGACACACCCCAGGAACGCTATGTAAAAAAGTACGCCGATATGGCCGTGCAGGAGATGATCCGCAGCGGCGTTCCGGCCAGCATTACCCTGGCGCAGGGTATGCTGGAGTCGGGTAACGGCCTCTCCAAACTGGCCACCAAGGGCAACAACCACTTTGGCATCAAGTGCCACAAGGGCTGGGAAGGAAAGACTATGCGTCAGGACGATGACGCCCGGGGCGAGTGCTTCCGCGTGTACACAAGCGTAGCAGACAGCTACAAGGACCACTCGGATTTTCTCCGCTACCGGGACCGTTACAAGTTCCTCTTTGACCTGGAACGCACGGACTACAAGGGCTGGGCTTACGGCCTCAAGAAAGCCGGCTATGCCACCGACCCCAACTACCCGGCCAAACTCATTAAATATATAGAGGACTACAACCTCTCCCGCTTTGACGTGCTCCAGAAGGCCGAAGAAGTGGAGGTTCCTCTGCCCCCGCACCAGATTGAGGCGCCCGTGATGGCTATGGCCAACGAGGAGTTCCGGTTCCCGCTTACGCGTGAGCTGTATTCCATCAACGGCGTTCCCTTTGTGTACGCCCTGGAAGGGGAGACGTATAAATCCATTGCCAAGTACTACCACCTGTTCCATAAGGAGATTCTGCGTTACAACGACCTCAAGAAGGACGTGGCGCTGCTCCCCGGTACGGTGGTCTACCTCTCCTATAAGAAAACCCATTCTCCCGCGGGTCTGGACAAGTATATAGTGGCCGAAGACGGGGAAGACTTCCACGCCATCTGCCAGCGCTTCGCTCTCCGGGAGAAATCCGTCCTCAAGCTCAACGGCCTCAAGAAGGTCCCCGAGCTCCGGGAAGGAGATGAACTTAAACTGCGCTAAGGTATGCGGGCAAAGACCATAATCATCAGATTGCTGGTGGGACTGTTCGTCGCCGGTGCCGTGGTGGGCGGAATCAAGGCCTACCAGATGTACTACGACCGCAAAATTCCCAACTTCACCGGCAAGACGGACCTCTATGTCTACCCCTGGATGGAGCCGCAGGCCGTGCGTGACAGCATCCTGGCCAGCGGTCTGGTCAAGCAGCCCGCCAGCCTGCATCGCGTGTTCAAGGAGGTGGAAAGCATCAAGCCCGGGCACTATGTCATTGACAATACCTGCTCCAGCATCTACGTTACCCGTATGCTGCATCTGGGTTGGCAGACACCCGTGAACCTGACGCTCTCCGGTTCCATCCGCACTCCCGGTGTCCTGGCCCGGAAGATAGGCGCCCAGATGATGGTGGATTCGGCCGCCGTGGCAGACTTTGCCTACTGCGCAGATTCCATCGGCCTGGATCCCGCCCTTCTTTTTACCCGCATCATTCCGGAGACCTATCAGATGAACTGGACGGCGTCCGTGAAGGATATCTTTGCCCGGCTTTTCAAGGAGCGTGACGCCTGGTGGACCCCGGAGCGTGTGGCTGCTGCCAAGGCCCAGGGCCTTACGCCGGAGGAGGCTTCTACCCTGGCCTCCATCGTGGACGGTGAAACGCGGTATGTCCCCGAGCAGCCCACCGTTGCCGGCGTATACCTGAACCGCCTCAAGACGGGTATGAAACTGCAGGCAGACCCTACCGTGGCCTTTTGTTTTGATTACGAGCCCCGCCGCATCCTCCGCTGGATGCTGCTGGTGGACAATCCCTATAATACTTATATGTATGCCGGCCTGCCTCCGGGTCCCATCTCCTGCCCGCCCAAGAGCTGCCTGGAAGCCGTCATCCATCCGGAGGAGCACAACTACATTTATTTCTGCGCAGATCCTTCCTTTAACGGAAGCCACCGCTTTGCGGTTACCTATACCGAGCATTTGCAGAATGCCCGCGCTTTCCAGAACGCCCTTAACGAAAGACAAAGAGCCGCCAAATGATAACTTTTGAGCAGTATAGTCCCGAAGGCCAGGCCCTCATTGCGAAGGCCCGGGCACTGGCTGTGGAAGCCCTGAAAGACAAGACCCGTCACGACGGAACGCCTTTCATCGGCCATCCAGACGCCGTGGCCCGCATTGTGGCTTACGAGATTGGTCTGCCCGCCGAGTGCGTGGCCGCCGTGTACCTGCACGAGGCCAGCCGTATGGGCGGGATGGAGGTACTGCATAAAGACTGGGACGAGAATATCTGCACTATGGTGGAAGGGCTCAACCGCATCTCCACCATCAAGCCCAAGGATACCCGCCTGGAGGCCGAAAACTACAAAAAGCTCATTATCCAGTACTCCACGGATCCCCGTGTTACGGTGCTCAAGCTGGCCGACCGCCTGGAAGTGATGCGCAGCCTCAAGATCTTCCCCAAGGCCAGCCGAGAGGGAAAGATTCTGGAGACGCTGATGCTGTACATCCCGCTGGCACACCAGCTGGGCCTGTACAATATGAAGCGGGAGATGGAGGATATCTATCTCAACTACGCCGAGCCCGAGCAGTACCGCCTCATCACCAACAAGCTCAAGGCAGGGGAGAAGGACCGCGAGAAGCTCCTGGCCGAATTCATAGAACCCCTCAAGGCCAAGCTGGACGCCGCCGGCATCCACTACAAGCTCAAGATGCGCACCAAGGCGGCGTACTCCATCTGGCAGAAGATGGTCAAGCAGAAAGTGCCTTTCGAGGGCGTGTACGATGTCTTTGCCATCCGCTTCATCATAGACTGCGACGGAGAAGACCACAAGCTGGAGAAGGATCTCTGCTGGCGCGTGTACTCCTTCGTGACGGAAGAATACGAGGCCGATACCAACCGCCTGAGGGACTGGATCACCAACCCCAAGCCCAATGGCTATGAGAGTTTGCATATCACGGTAAAGAACCGGGAAGGCGCTTATGTAGAGGTTCAGATCAGAACCAAGAGAATGGACGACGTAGCCGAAAACGGCTTCGCCTCCCACTGGGCCTACAAGGGAATCAAGAGGGAAGAAACGTTGTCCCGCTGGCTGAGCTCCGTGCGCTATGCCCTGGAGCACCCCGATGAAAATACGGAAGACCTGCCGCAGCCGCCTTCCAAGGAGATTTTTGTGTTCACTCCCACCGGTGAGCTCCGCATCCTGGCGGCCGGTTCCACGGTCCTGGACTTTGCCTTTGGCATTCATACCAACATTGGTTCCCACTGCGTAGGAGCCCGTGTGAACGGTAAGGCCGTCTCTATCCGGGAAAAACTCTGCACCGGAGACGTGGTGGAGATTCTTACTTCCAAGAACCAGCACCCTAACCAGGACTGGATGGGATGGGTGGTCACTTCCAAGGCCCGCTCCAAGGTAAAACAGGCCCTGCAGATGCAGGAGCAGTCCCGCGCCACCGACGGCAAGGAGCTTCTGGACCGCCGCCTCAAGAACTGGAAGCTGGAATTCCCCGACGATATGTGTACGGAATTCCGCAAGAAGTACAATTATCCCACCCTCACCGGTTTCTACGCCGCCATTGGAGACGGAGACCTGGATGTGAATACCGTCAAGGATTTCATCCTCTCAGAGGCCGAAAGACACGCAGCCTCCGTGGAAGCCGCCGAAGCCGCCCAGGCATCGGCCAAGGCCGCCCGTCACTTCGATTCCAAAGACGATATCCTGGTACTCAACGCCAAGAACGTAAAGGGAATCGACTACAAAATGGCCAAATGCTGCAATCCGGTGTTTGGAGACGATGTCTTTGGCTTTGTGACCCGTGAAGACGGTATCAAGATTCACCGCATCACCTGTCCCAACGCCGCCCGCCTGCTGGAAATGTATCCCTACCGCATCCAGAAGGTAAAGTGGGCCACCTCACCCTCACACGGCAGTTTCCAGGTAGAGCTCAAGATAGTGGCCGATCAGGAAAGCTCTGTCCTGAACCATATTATGGAGATTGTGAATCAGTTCAAGGCCTCCATCCGCAGTTTCAACGTAAACGAAAACCCGCGGAACGGAACCTTCGAGATCTCAATGAAACTCTCTGTCCCCTCCAATCTGGAGCTGGACAAAGTCCTTTCTCAACTCCGTGCCGCTAAGCACATCATCAAGGTTACCCGCTCTTAGGAGTTCGAAGTCCAGACTTTTAGGTATTGCTCCAATACCCACATTTCGTCGCGGAACTTTGCGGCGGCGGTGAAGTCGAGGTCGGCGGCGGCTTTCTGCATCTTGCGCTTGGCTTCGGCCGCGGCCTTTTCTACCTGATCCCTGGACATAGAACGGATTACGGGGTCCTGGAGGACGGCCGCCAGGTCGGCGGCGATGTAGCCGTCTACATAGGCCGACGTTCCCTCGCGGCGGGCGTCGTGGCCCAGGCCCACGGAGACGTCCCCCTTGCCCAGTTCGGAGGCCGACGGGACGTATTCGGGATGGGAGACGGAGTCTTTGGCACTCACGTGGCCGGTGACGGAGTTTTGGAGAACGGGGTTGAGGAAACCGCTCACGTGGGTGGTGTCTTCTCCGGACCGGACCAGTTCGCTCATCAGGATATTGGAACGCACCTGCACCTGAGTGGGGGTTATGCCGTGGAGTTTGTTGTACTCCTGCTGCTTGGCGCGGCGGCGGGCGGTCTCGCGGATGGTCTCGTCCATAGACGGGGTAACCGTATCGGCGTACATAATCACCAGGCCGTGGACGTTGCGGGCGGCGCGGCCGGCGGTCTGGGTGAGGGCGCGGCCGCTGCGGAGGAAGCCCTCCTTGTCGGCGTCCAGGATGGCCACCAGGGATACGGTGGGGATGTCCAGGCCTTCACGGAGGAGGTTCACGCCAATGAGTACGTCAAACAGGCCGTTCTTGAAGTCTTCGATAATCTCCACTCGCTCGGCGGTGTCCACGTCTGAGTGGATGTAGCGGCAGCGCACGCCGTTGCGGGTGAAGTAGCTGTCCAGTTCTTCTGCCATCCTCTTGGTGAGGGTGGTCACCAGAACGCGTTCGTCCTTTTCGGCCCTTTGTCTGATCTCTTCCATCAAGTCGTCCACCTGGTTCTGGGTGGGGCGTACCTCGATGGGCGGGTCCAGCAGGCCGGTGGGGCGGACAATCTGTTCTACCACCAGGCCCTCGGATTTCTCCAGTTCGTAATCGGCCGGGGTGGCGCTCACGTAGACGGTCTGGCCGGTGACGGCTTCAAACTCGTCAAAGGTGAGGGGACGGTTGTCGCTGGCGGCGGGGAGGCGGAAGCCGTACTCTACCAGGGTCTCCTTGCGGGAGTGGTCTCCGCCGTACATAGCGCGGATCTGGGGGAGGGTGACGTGGCTCTCGTCTATGAATACCAGAAAATCGTCCGGGAAATAATCAATGAGGGTGAAGGGCCGCTGGCCGGGTTTTCGGCCGTCAAAATAGCGGGAGTAGTTCTCTACGCCGGGGCAGTAGCCCATCTCCTTGATCATTTCTATGTCGTATTCCACGCGCTGCTTCAGGCGTTTGGCCTCCAGGAACTTGCCGATGGATTCGAAATATTCCACCTGTTTGACCAGGTCGTCCTGGATCTGGCTCACGGCCTTGGCTCCCTTTTCCTTGGAAGTGACGAAGTTCTTGGCGGGGTAGAGGTCAATCTTGTCCATCTCCTCAAAGATGGCTCCGCTCACCGGATCAATGAGTGCAATGCGGTCTACCTCGTCTCCAAAGAACTCGATGCGGGCTGCGTAGTCGGCTCCACCCAGGAAGATGTCTACGGTGTCTCCGCGCACGCGGAAACTGCCTCGCTTAAAATCTGTTTCGGTCCTGTAGTAAAGCGCATCCACGATTTTGTACAGCAAACGGGTCATAGACATCTGTTCGCCCTTTCGAACTGTAACCGTCTGGTCGTGAAAGTCGTCCGGGTTGCCAATTCCGTAGAGGCAGCTCACGGAGGAGACCACTATGACGTCTCTTCGGCCGCTCATAAGGGCCGAAGCGGCACTCACGCGGAGTTCGTCTATCTTATCGTTGATGCTGAGGTCCTTTTCTATATAGGTATCGGTGGTGGGGATGTAGGCCTCAGGCTGGTAGTAATCGTAGTACGAAACAAAGTATTCTACGGCATTGTCCGGAAAAAATGCTTTAAATTCTCCATATAGCTGGGCGGCCAGCGTTTTGTTGTGACTCAGGATGAGCGCAGGACGCTGCAGACGCTGGATTACGTTGGCCATCGTAAAGGTTTTTCCGGAACCCGTAACGCCCAGAAGTGTCACATTATGAACGCCTTGGCTCAGTGCGTCACACAATGCGTCAATGGCTTCGGGCTGGTCGCCGGAAGGCTGATAATTGGATTGGAGCCGGAAATTCATCTATAAAAAATATGCTTTTTGCAAAGTTACATTGTTTCAAGATTATTAAAAAATTTTCAAGAAATTTTGTTTTGAAGGAAAAAATGCCTAATTTTGCGTTGATAATTGCCGTGAAGGCGGGTATCAGAAATAGGAAACTAATTATTTATGTTAATACTTTAATCATGAAAGGTATCAAAACTATTCTTGGAGTATTTGCTGCAGCAAGCCTCCTTTTCTCTGTGAGCGCAGCCGCTCAGGAGAACAACAATCGTGACGAGAACGGTAAGATCGTTCGCGGTGCTTACGAGACCAACAAGGCCTTTGACAATACCTTCATCGGTATCGGTGCCGGTATCAACTCCGTCGTTCCTTCCGTTCGCGCTCCTAAGGGTTGGGGCAACATCGGCCTCGCCGTTGACCTCAACTTCGGTAAGTGGTGGACTCCCGCCATCGGTATGCGTCTGGGTTATCACGGTCTGTGGGACAACGCCAAGATCGCTTTCCAGAACCCTGCTATGCTCGCCGGCAGCCGTTTCGGTTTCCACTATGTACACGGTGATTTCCTCTGGAACATCTCCAACTCCATCGGTGGCTACAAAGAGACCCGTTTCTGGAACTTCGTTCCCTATGCCACTATGGGTGTCCTGGATATCTCCTTCGGTACCAACCCCTTCAAGAAGGGTGCTAAGAACAACCTCGAGTATGCCGCTGGTGCCGGTCTCCTCAACGTTCTCCGTCTGAGCAACCGCATCAACATCACCATCGACCTTATGGCTCTCGTTGGCAAGGGCGCTGCCTACACCAACGCTGCCGGTAAGTTCATCATCCTCCCTTCCGCTACTGCTGGTCTCCAGTTCAACCTCGGCAAGACCAACTTCGATCGTCACAGCACCATCACTCCTGTTGTGATCCCTGTGCCCTTCACCACCGAGCAGTACAACGCCCTCAAGGATAAGGTCGCTGCCCTCGAGAAGGAGAATGCCGCCCTCAAGGATAAGATCGCTGCCCTCGAGAAGGAAGTTGCTCCTCTGCGCAACCTCGTAAACGGTCAGACCTATCTCTACGAGAACGGTACCTTCACCGCTGTTGACGTAAAGGCTGGCGCCCCTGTGTCCATCTACTTCGACCTCGGTTCCGCTAAGCTCTCCGCTCGTGAGAAAGCTCACCTCGAGTACTTCACCAACAACATCGCTACCGCCGACACCAAGGTTGAGGTTAACGGTTACGCCGACAAGGCCACCGGTTCCGCCAAGACCAACCAGGTTCTCTCCGAGAAGCGCGCCAAGGCTGTTGTTGAGCTCCTCAAGAAGGCTGGCATGCCCGAGAGCAACATCGAGTGCAAGGCCAACGGTGGTGTTGACATCTTCAACACTCCTGCTTACAAGAACCGCGTTGTTACCATCGAGGTTAAGTAAGTTACCTTACACACAAGCTTTAAGAGACACACCTTCGGGCGTGTCTCTTTTTTTTGTACCTTTGCATTGCTAATTAAGGTATAATGAGACGTAAACCCATCATAGGCCTCGTATATGATTTTGACGGAACCCTTTGTCCCGGCAACATGCAGGAGTTCGGTTTCATCCAGGCAGTAGGTCAGACCCCCGAGGAATTCTGGACCAAGAGCAACAACATTGCCATAGGTCAGGACGCTTCCAACATTCTGGCTTATATGAAGATGATGTACGACGAAGCCAAGAAGAAAGGCATCAAGCTAACCCGTGAGCGCTTCCGCTCGTTCGGTTCCGGCATCAAGCTCTACGAGGGCGTGCAGGAATGGTTCAAGAACGTAAACGAGTATGGTAGAAAGCACGGAGTGGTGATAGAGCACTACATCAACTCCTCCGGTCTTACGGAAATCATCGAGGGCTCTCCCATTGCCGGAGAGTTCAAGCACGTGTTTGCCGGAAGCTTTATCTATGATGAGAATGGAGAGGCCGAGTGGCCCGGTATTGCCGTGGACTACACCGCCAAGACCCAGTACCTCTTTAAAATCCAGAAGGGAATTTTCTCTTCCCGCGATGCCCATAAGGTCAACGAGTCCCTCTCCGACTTAGAGAAGCGTCTTCCCTTTACCAATATGATCTACTTCGGAGACGGAGAAACCGATGTTCCGTCTATGAAGCTGGTAACTATGTTTGGCGGCAATGCCATTGCGGTGTTTGACCCCAACCGTCCCAAGAAGAAGGAAGTGGCCCGCAAGCTCCTCCGGCAGTGCCGCGTGAACTTTATCACGCCGGCCGTCTATACCAAGGAGAGCCGCACCTTCCAGCTGGTCTGCGCCATCATAGACAAGATCAAGGCCGATAACGAGCTACGTCAATTTTCAAGGTACAAATAATGCGGAAAATCAAAGTAGGACTGGTGCAGCAGCACTGCACCGCAGACATCCCCCAGAACATCGCCAGCCTGCAAGGCTATATCCGGGAAGCTGCCGCCCAGGGCGCGCAGCTGGTTGTGCTGCAGGAACTGCACAACAGTCTGTATTTCTGTCAGGAAGAGAACGCCAGGCTGTGTGACCTGGCCGAACCCATCCCCGGCCCGTCCACCGAAACTTTCGGAGCCCTGGCCAAGGAACTGGGTATTGTATTGGTGCTCTCCCTCTTTGAGCGCCGCACGGCCGGCATCTACCACAACACCGCCGTGGTGCTGGAGGCCGATGGAACCATAGCGGGCAAGTACCGCAAGATGCATATCCCCGACGATCCTCTCTTCTACGAGAAGTTCTATTTTACGCCGGGAGACCTGGGCTTCCAGCCCATCAAGACCTCTCTGGGAACCCTGGGCGTGCTGGTCTGCTGGGACCAGTGGTACCCCGAAGCCGCCCGTGCTATGGCCCTTGCCGGAGCCGAGCTGCTCATCTATCCCACGGCCATTGGCGGCGTACCCACGGACCCCGACTGGGAGCAGGCACAGCAGCGCCAGGCCTGGCAGCTGGTCCAGCGCGGACACAGCGTAGCCAACGGTCTGCCTGTCATTACGGTCAACCGTACGGGCGTGGAGCCGGATCCCACCGGCCACTCCACCGGCATTGATTTCTGGGGCCATTCCTTTGTGACCGGCGCCCAGGGCGAGTTCCTCACCGAGTTTGAAAAGGCCGAAGAAGGAGTCCACGTGGTGGAGATAGATATGGAGCAGTGCGAGTACGTCCGCCGCGGCTGGCCCTTCTTCCGCGACCGCCGCATCGACGCCTACGATGTTCTTCTGAAAAGATTTGGAAAATGAGGCTGTTGGCTGAGTGGGAACCGCAGGGCTTTGTGCAGCTGACGTGGCCGCACAAGGACTCGCTTTGGTATGAGGTAGAGAAGGTTCAGGAATGCTATACCCACATTGTGACGGCCATTCTGCGGTACGAGCCCGTTTTGATGGTCTGCCGGGATAAGGCCGAATGCGAAGAAGACCTTCGCAGAAACGGTCTCACTTCCACCAACGGAATCCGCTTTGTGGAATGCCCCATCAACGATACCTGGGCCCGGGATCACGGCGCCATCTCCGTCTTTGGAGACGCCGGAGAGAAATACATCCTTGATTTTGTGTTCAACGGCTGGGGACTCAAGTTCGCGGCCGACTTCGATAACCAGATTACCCGTGCGGCTTATGCTTCCGGTGCTTTCGGCCCGGATGTAAAGTATAAGGATATGCGCCCGTATGTCCTGGAAGGCGGCAGCATTGATTGTGACGGTGCCGGCACGCTTCTGACTACGCGGGAGTGCCTTTGCTCGCTCAACCGCAATGAGTACCTGACCCAGGAGCAGATTGAAGCCCGCCTCAAGGAGGCTTTCGGCCTCAAACGCATCCTTTGGCTGGATTACGGCGGCATTGTGGGAGACGACACCGACAGCCACGTAGATATCCTGGCCCGTTTCTGCAGCCCCGATACCATTGCCTATACGGCCTGCGACGACGAGTCCGATGAGAATTACGCAGCTCTCAAAGCTATGGAGACGCAGTTGAAGACCTTCCGCACCCTGGACGGAAAGCCTTACAACCTGCTTCCGCTCCCGCTTCCGGATGCCCTGTATCTGGACGATTACCGTCTCCCCGGTTCTTACGCCAATTTCTTGATTATCAATGGAGCAGTGCTTGTGCCCGGCGCCAATTCTTCCAAGGATGCCGTGGCTGCCGCCCAAATACAAAAAGCATTTCCCGGATATCACGTGGAAGTCATTGACTGCCGACCGCTTCTTTCCGGTCACGGCGGACTCCACTGTATCACAATGAATTACCCCAAGGGCTGGTAATTTGCCGGAAAATTGCTATATTTGTATGTTTATACAAAACCTAATACCTGGTATGGAAAAAGTGTATCCTCACTATCTTCAGCGTTTACAGGACGCTACCCGCAAGTTCTGGGATAAACCTGCCCTGAACACCATCGGAGGTGATTCTTTCACCTACGCTCAAATGGCAACGGATATCGCCCGTTTCCACATTGTTTTTGAAAAAGCCGGCTTCAAGAAGGGCGACAAGATTGCCCTTTGTGCCAACAACGGCGCCAAGTGGGGTTTCGCCTACCTGGCTGTCAATACGTACGAGACGGTTATTGTTCCCATCCTGGCAGACTTCACCCCCGAGAGTGTGATGGGCCTGGTGAACCACTCAGACAGCATTGCTCTGTTCACCAATGCCGCCCGCTGGGCCAAGATGGATCCCGAGAAGATGCCCGCCCTCAAGGTGGTCTTCGATGTGGACAACTGGAAGGTTCTCTTCTGCAGAGATCCCAAGATCCAGGAAGCCGTTGACAATCTGGACGCCCTGTTCAAGGAGAAGTATCCCAAGGGATTCGGCCCTGATGACGTAGTTTTCCCTACGGACAACTGGGACGACCTCTCCACCATCAACTATACTTCCGGTTCTACCGGTGATCCTAAGGGCGTAATGCTCACGTACCGCAACTTCTCCGCCAACGTAGACTTCAGCCAGCGCAACGTGCCGGCCGGAGACAAGATGGTTTCTATGCTGCCTATGGCCCATATGTACGGTCTGGTCATCGAGTTCCTCTATCCTCTGTGCAACGGTACCTCTATTTATTGGATGGGTAAGGCTCCCACCCCGGCCACGCTCCTCAAGGCCTTCGCCGATGTAAAGCCCTACCTCCTCATCACCGTTCCGCTGGTAATGGAGAAGATCTACAAGAGCAAGGTAAAGCCCACTCTTGAGAAACCTATGATCAAGTTCCTCACCAAGATCCCCGGCCTTAACAACGTTATTTACAAGAAAGTGAAGGACGGTCTGGTGCAGGCCTTCGGCGGCAAAGTGGAAGAGTTCATTATGGGTGGCGCCGCCCTCAACCCCGAGGTAGAGCGTCTGTTCAAGAAGATTGGCTTCCCTTATCTGGTGGGCTACGGTATGACGGAGGCTTGCCCTCTGCTGGCCTACGAGCACTGGACCAAGTATGTGGCCGGTTCCTGCGGTAAGGCCGTAGACGTGGCCGAGGTCCGCATTGACTCCGAGGATCCCCAGCACGTGGTGGGTGAGATCCAGGCCCGCGGTGAAAACATCACCATCGGTTATTACAAGAACGAAGAAGCTACCGCCAACGCCTTCACCGAGGACGGCTGGCTCCGCACCGGTGACCTGGGTATTATGGATGCCGATGGCAACATCTTCATCCGTGGCCGCTCCAAGAATATGATTCTGGGACCTTCCGGTCAGAACATCTATCCGGAAGAGCTGGAAGCCGTGGTGAACAACCAGGACTTCGTAATGGAATCCGTGGTAGTAGACCGTGGCGGCAAACTGGTTGCTCTGGTCTTCCTGGATGAGCAGGCTGTCGCCAAGGCCCTCCTGGATCCCGAGGCCAAGGCCGAGATTCCCGAAAACATCAAGCTCGGCGCTAACCGCCAGCTTCCTAACTATAGCCAGATTGCCAAGGTGGAGCTTATGGACAAGCCCTTCGAGAAGACCCCGAAGATGTCCATCCGCCGCTTCCTGTATAAATAAGTCGTCAGGTGACGGCCCTGGTTACATTGAATGCGGCATCGGATTCTCTCCGAGCCGCATTCAATGTATCTGTTACCGTCCATTTCCAGGACTTGGCAAAGCCTGATGCCCGCCTCTGGGAGGAAACGGAACTATTCTTTTGAGAAAATGGACGGAGCCAGGGGCCGGCAGTTGTACTGTGAGGCCATAGACTCTCCGTAAGCACCGGCACTGCGGATGGCCACAAGGTCTCCGCGGTGGCACTTGTTGAGCATTACCTGCGTACCAAACACATCTGAGCTCTCGCACACGGGGCCCACTACATCGTACGGTTCCAGGTCTTCATCGGAAGAGAGGTTCTCAATGCGGTGCTGGGCGTGGTAAAGGGCAGGCCGAAGGAGGTCGTTCATACCGGCGTCCAGGATGGCGAATTCACGCTCCAGACCCTCCTTCACATACAGCACGCGGGAAATGAGGGAACCGCAGGGAGCCACAATG
>JAEEQI010000061.1 GCA_016285215.1 Bacteroidales bacterium
GTTCCGGGGGCGTAGCCGCCCGCGGCTCGTGAGCGGGAGGGGCCCGCCGGCAGTTGTGCTGGCGGGAAAGCTTGCTTTCCTGTCAGTGCAACTGTTGGTGGGAGGGATAGGACCGAAGGTCCGTACCTTCCGGAGGCTCTCCCTGGAGGGCACGTCTTTTTAAAAATAGTATTCGAAGGATGGTTGTGTAATTAATAATCTATATATTTGTAAGTAGGAAAACAATACACACTAGATATGAAACGACTTATTCTTGTTGCTCTGAGTGCCGCTCTTGTGGCACTGTCCACCCCTTCTAATGCCTGCACCAACCTGGTTGTGGGTAAGAAAGCTTCTGCAGACGGAAGCGTTATCTGCACGTACAACTGTGACGGTTTTGGCTATGCCACCGGCATGTCGTATTCGGCCCCTGGTAAGCACGAACCCGGCGAGATGATTGCCATCCGCGGATTCTTCCCCGGTTCCGAGACCCATTACATTGCCCAGGCACCCTATACTTATAAGGTGGTGGGCCTGATGAACGAGAAGCAGGTTTCCATCGTGGAAACCACCTGGACGGGTCGCCGTGAGCTTCGCAACCCGGAGGGCTGGCTGGATTACTTCACCCTGATGGATCTGGCACTGCAGCGCTCTGCTTCGGCCCGTGAGGCCATTGCCGTTATGCATCAGCTGGTGCAGGAATATGGCTATAACGAGACCGGCGAATCCTTTGCGGTTTGCGACAAGGATGAGGCCTGGATTATGGAACTCATTGGTAAGGGCAAGGGCAACAAGGGCGCCGTGTGGGTGGCCCTCCGCGTGCCGGACGACTGCATCAGCGCCTACGCCAACACCAGCCGCATCCGCCAGTTCCCGCAGGCCAAGAAAGTGGACAAGAAGCTGGGCTTCTATGTGGCCGATAACGGCAACTGTATGTACAGCGCCGACGTCATCACCTTTGCCCGTGAGCAGGGTTATTTTGACGGCGCCGACAAGGACTTCAGCTTCCGCGAGGCCTACGGAAACGTGAGCAAGAGCTCCATCCGTTCCTGCGACGCCCGCGTATGGAGCTTCTTCCGCCATCACTACAACAAGGAAGAGATGGACAGCTATCTGCCGTACCTGAACGGAGACTTCTCGGAGCACGATTCCCTGCCCCTGTGGATCAAACCCGATGCTCCCCTCACCTACCGCGACATCCAGAACGATATGCGTGACCACTATGAGGGTACCGCCTTGGATATGACGGCCGATATGAGCGCCGGTCCCTGGGCCTCCCCCTACCGCAACCAGCCCGTGAGCTTCAAGAGCGCCGACGGCACGGATATGTTCCGTGAGCGTCCCATTGGCTGCCAGCAGAGCGCTATGACCCTGGTTTGCCGTATGCGCAGCTGGCTGCCCGACGCCGTGGGCGGCATCACCTATTTCAATATGGACGATGCAACCACTTCGGCTTACGTGCCCGTTTACTGCGGCATTGACCGCATCCCCGAAGCATTCCGGGCCGAGAATACCAGCATCTCTGAATTCAACGAGAAGAGCGCCTTCTGGATGAACAACTGGGTAGCCAATATGGTGTATCCCCGCTGGAGCGCTATGATTGGAGACCTCCGCGACGCCCAGAAGGAACTGGAAGACTTCTACGAGGCCGACCAGGCCGAGGTAGAGGCCAAGGTAGCCACGCTCACCGCCGGCGAAACCACCAGCTTCTTAACCAGCAAGGCTATGGCCTACACCGACAAGATGATGAAACGCTGGGACAAACTGGCCAAGTTCCTCATTGTGAAGCATAACGACCAGATTATGCGTCCTTCCAAGGACGGAGAGATTGTCCCCGGCCGCCACACTTCCCCCGCCTACTCCCCCGAGTTCATTGAAGCGGAGAAGGCCGTTACCGGAAACCGCTACGTAAGACCGTAATCAGGATTCTTTTCTGGGAATGATAAGCACAAAGCGGGCACCTTCTGTATAGGAGGTGTCCAGCCAGACTTTGCCGCCCAGGCTCTTGGCCATCATCCGGCAGATACTGAGGCCCAGACCGGCTCCCTGCTTGTTGCTGTCCAGTTTCACAAAGCGGTCAAAGATGCTTTCGGCCTTGTCGGCCGGAATGCCGGGACCCTTATCGGACACCGAGAAGGTGATGTAGCCGGGATTCTCCACCAGCGAACTGGCCAGGATAATGTCTCCTCCTGTGGAGTTCTTGCAGGCGTTGGTCAGGAAATTGATGAGAATCTGCTGCACGCGCATACCGTCCGTGATATAGCGGGAATCTTCATCGATGCCGGGTTGGAGAACAATGCGTGAGCCATCCGGGAAACGGTTCTCTACGGCTTTGATGGACTGCAGGCTCATTTCATTCAGGTCCGTAGGGGCCAGTTCCACCGCATATCGGCCATTCTCCATATCCGAGAGGCTGATCATATCGTTGATCATCATCGTGAGCAGGAGCGAGTTGTTTAGCACGTAGCCCATATATTCCTCCTTCTCTTCCGGCTGCAAGGTACCATCGGGCAATCCCAGCAGCTGCGAGAAGCCAATGATGGAGTTGAGGGGCGTACGGATCTCGTGACTCATATTCTGGATAAAGGCCGATTTCATCTGGTTGGCGTTTTCGGCCAGGTCACGGGCCTTCTGCATCCGGTGCATACTGCGAACCAGCGTGAGGATGATAAAGCCCATCAGGATCAGGAAGAACACAATGCCAAACCACATAATCTGCCGCTTGTACATCTGCCAGAAGCTGGTGGGACGGTTGAGCACCTCTGCATTCTTGGGAATCAAAGAAGTGGCCAGGCCGAAGAACCGCATAGCCCGGTAGTTCAGCGTGGGATGACCGGTCTGCAGATACAGGAAGGGCTGCGATGCGGGCCGAATGCCCATATCCAGCACGTCCAGAATGTACTGATTCAGGGCCTGGTTATACTCATCTATGGGATAGCTGTAGTAACCCATCAGGTTGGGGTGCTTCTCCATATTGCTGGCAAACATAGTGTACACGGGCGCCTCGGACTCAATGAGCGAAACCGTATTGTGACGGGTGGACACCGTTTCCAGATAGCCTTCCCTTACCAGCCAGGAGCTGTAGTACACCGCCATCTCCGGACCCGACTCCGTTTC
Organism: Bacteroidales bacterium; assembly: GCA_016285215.1. Next base: position 3,097 of record JAEEQI010000061.1, read on the forward strand.
CAGAATAGTTAGCAGACGGTCTGTAGAGGTGGTGGAAGACCTGAGGACATGGTACTCAATCTCCGGATACTGCAGCCGCATATACTCTTCTACGCGCCACTCCTGCTCCTTGGACATATAGTTTTCTCCGGCAATGAAATAGAGCTTCTTGAGATTGGGCTGTACCTGGTGAATCATCTCCAGGGTATGCCGGATCATAGGCGGCGCCACAATGAGCGACAGGTTGTATCCCCGGGGCCGCAGCGAAGAAACAAAGATGCGGCGGGCATTGGGGTCACCGGGACCGTTCAGGGTATAGTCAATATCGCAGTAATAGTCTTGTTCGCCCACCAGGAGCATAGGAATGCCCGGCCATTTCTTCTGAACCGTTTCGGCAAAATTGAATGCACTGCCGCCCAGAATCATCACCATACGGGGAGGAAGCGGACGCGAGGCCAGGATACTGTCTACCGAATGCTGCAGATCCTTAACATTCTTATGAGCCAGCAGCTGCAGATGCTCCAGGGCAATGGTAAGATCCGGGCGCAGGCTCCGCAGCTGCACAACGGGATACAGCATCTGCTGCTCCCATTCGCTGGAAGCCGTATGGGAAGACAGGATAAACAAGTCTTCGGGTTCTTCCTTAGTCTGGGACATCAGGAAACCGGGCACCAGCAGGAGCGCCCCCAGCAGCCATATTCTCAAACGATTCATACGCAGCATTCTATTTGCGGGAGGCCCAGACCTTGGGCGTATACCCCGTTATCCGTTTAAAGGTGGAATTGAAGGAAGAGGCGCTCTGGAAGCCGGAAGCCTTGGCAATGTCCTCCTGGGCTGCATCGGCGTGCGTACTCATATACTGCTGGGCATAGTCCACGCGCATAATATTGAGCACTTCCGGGAAACCGATTCCGTAGGTCTGGTTCACCATCTTGGAGATATAGGTCTTGTTGCTGTCCAGTCTTTCGGCCACATCCTGGAGCGTGAGACCCTGGCGCAGGAACAGCAGTTCGTCCTGCATCAGGTGCTGGAAGCGGTAGACCAGGGTACCTTCGTCCCAGCTCTGGTTATTTCCAAACAGGGCCGAAGTAAGAGAAGGAGAGCTGGCCGAAGGAGCATCTTCCCCTTCCGTCTGCATCACCATATGGGAAATCACGTGCGTAAGGGACTGTCCCTGCAGATTGTCCACCATATCCAATACCACCTCTTCGGACACCCGGGACTGGCTTTCCCTGGAATAATTGAACCGGAGGGCCGATCTTACATCGTCCATTGAAATGGACTCCTTGGAGCCAAAGAGGGCAAACAGGCCGAATAAGAAAATGAAGCCGGACATCACCAGCACGATGAGCACGGTAGCTACGGGATGAAGCCTGTAAAAGGGAACGTTCAGGAACACTTTGACGGAAAAGCCCACCATAATGAGAAGGCTGAGCGTCATCTGAATTTCCAAAACGCGCATCTTGTGTCCTTTCTTGAGGAAGCCCACCCAGTCGGACAGTTTGTAATGCTTCTTCCGGATGATATGGATACAATACAGAATCAGAAGGACGCTTTCAAACACCATCACACATCTGTAGATTAGTATCGTCCATATGTAATAGGTCTTCTCCAGTCCCACATAGGAATCGTCGGGGAACAGCGAGATGCGGGAATGGATTCTATCCAGCAGCATATCCGTATTGGAGAGGCCATTCATTCCCACCAGGGTAATACCCGCCGTAAGGAGAGCAACCGGGAAGAGCAACCAGACATAATGGAAGGGACCGGGCTTGAAGGGCCTTTCCAACTTGGTAAAGTAAAGCCAGGCGAGCGGGATAATGCACGGGGAACAAGACAGATCCACCAGGTGGCTGACGGTGTCCGATCCGGTCAGGGAGCCCAGCAGAACGTCTCCTGCAGCCGCCAGGAACACGGAACCCATCAAGGACATTAGCAGTTTATACGCATCCAGACGGGACGCCAGAAAGTGATGCACCAACATCCAGAAGGCGCATACCAGTCCGCAGATAACAAAATAAGGCGTTAAACTCATATCCGGCCTCCTCCCTGAGCACTCAGCTCTTCATCCACCTTCTTCTTCTCATCCATGAGCAGGGTCAGGAGCCAGTCGCTCTGCTCCTGCGAAAGGCCCAGGTCCCGGCAGGCGCTGTCGTAACGGTTGAGCACGGCCTCCTGGTAACGGTGAGACACCATAGATTTGCGAATCTCTTCCTCAATGGTCTCGTGCTCAATTTCGTAGCTTTCCTTGTAGTACTTCTTGTACACCAGTTCCGAAGTAAACCGGATGCTGTAATAAAACAGCCCGGCAGAGAGTACGAATACGCCCAGCATACCCCAAAGCGGGGAAATGCGCTGGATCAGCGCCAGCAAAGCCAGCACGGACCCTAAAACAAACAGGAACAGGGCGTGTATCTCGTGCTTATGATATTGGTATAGGGAGGAAAGGGTCATAATGTATTGTACGGTTTATTCTGAAGCAACTTGATTTTTACGGCATTTTCGGCCTCCTTGGCGTCCAGGGCCTGCCTGTATGCCCGCCGGGCCATAAGGATGGAATTCTGCTGGGCCCTCATCTGGTCCAGGTTGTCCCTTACCCGCCACTGATGAATGAGCACGGATAAGAAACCCAGGAAGAACATCAGGAGAAAACCAGCCAGCAAAAGGAACTGGTTGCGGTTTTTCTGGCGCTCGGCCTCTTCCCTCAGACGGGCGTTATCCATCTCGGCCTCCAGGATGGCCAGGTCTTCGTTCTGTAAGCGGATATGGGCCTCTTCTTTCTGGGCCATTAACTCCAGCAGGCTGCCATAGGCCTCATCGTACTTTCCTAGATGGGCTTGGATGGCGTGCTGCTGTTCCAGACGCTCCATTCCGGAATCGATGGCTTTCGTTCTCTCCAGCGCTTCTTTGAGAAGGCCGCGGGAGCGAAGATACACCACATCCAGAATGGCCGGAGTATCTTTAAGCTGGTCGTAGCACGCCCAGAAAGAGTCCATATCTCCCTGTGCGTGATACAGAAGGGCCTGGTTCATAAGGACCTTGTCCCGCATAGCGGGGAAGAAATCCTGGTATTTGGCCGCCTCATTACAAGACTGATGGGCCTCCTGAAACTCTCCCAGCTTCATCTGTTCCTGCGCCAGCAGGAGATACAGATTGGGAAGTTCCTGCTCGGCCCGGGCTTCCCGGCAGAAATGAATAGCCAGCAGCAGATTTTCAACAGCCAGACCCGCATTGTTTCTGTAGCTCTGGATTAGGCCGAGGATGCGATAGGAATACATCTCTCCCAACGGATTCCTCTCCTTCACGGCCAGGCGAGACATTGCACGGGCCTCCAGAACGGACTCCGAGATGCGGTTGGACCTCAGGAGAAACTCTGCATACTCGTGAAGGGTTACAAAATAGAATTCCCGGAGGTCTTTCCGGTTGGCCAGCAAACCTTTGAGCTCTGCTGCAATCACATCCATCCTCTCGTATTCTCCCTGGGCAAAGCGCACGGGCATCTCCACGGAAAGCGCCAGGCACTTATAGCGAAGATTTCCGTGTCGAACGCCCTCCTGGTATAAGGAATCGGCCCATTCCAGGTTGGCGGGATTGTACTCCTGCATTCTGGCCTGGGCATACCGAAGGAAGGTGGGCTGGTCCACCCGCAGCCTGTTCACAATCTGAGCCTGGGCGCCTACGCACAGGAACAGGCACGCGATGAGGAGGAGGTGGCGCACGGCTCTACTGATTCTTGTCGGTCTGGGACATGGTTAGCTGCGTAACCACACTGGTGAGCAGCCTTTCCATGATGATGGGCTTCATGATATAGTCATTGGCCCCCATATTGAAGCCCTTGGAGACATCTTCTCCGGAAGTAAGGGCCGTAAGGATGATTATGCGGATATTGGCCGTTTCGGGATTGGATTTGAGACGCCGAATCACTTCGTAGCCGTCTATTCCGGGCATCATCAGATCCAGCAGAATGAGATCCGGCTTGTTGCGGACCACGGAATCCAGGGCCTCCTGACCGCCGGAAGCGGTTTCCAGCTTGAAATTGAAACGGGCCAGCATCTTCTTGACCAGGAGAAGATTGAGAGGTATATCGTCCACTGCCAGTACCCGGCAGGCGGAAAAATCATATTCCTGTGCGTAGATGGGGATCATAAATGGAGCAATCAGAAATCTTGGTTACTTTCATATATCTTGGTTTCCCACCCGCTCACACTGGCAGAAAATTCGATGGGATGATAGATGGAACTCAGATCCAGGCCGATATGGAAGGTATACTGCTTGCCGGGCATCATTGTATTGCCGGGCAGAAGGCCATAGATCATATATTTGAGAACCTGATCTTTCATAGGAGCGTATTCTTCTCCGGAAATGGAGAAACCGTCCACGTCAAAATGGACTTCTACATACTGGACGCCCATTTCAATCTGGTCCGGTATGGCATAGAAACGGTGGCTGGCTTCCTTGGTTTCTACCAGGGAGTTTTTACCAACATAAAGCTTTCCTTCATTGCCTACGCCCACCGGAGCATCCCCTTCAAAGACCGTGACATCTCTGTAATAGCCTTGGTAATTCCAGTTACCACGGCTGAGAATGATGTCATTGACATAGACTCCGGCCGATGCCACATTGGTAGCAACCAGTTTACGAAGATGGATGAGGCCCTGCAACTGGGAAATGGGAGTAACGTCGCAGATGCGGAAGCCAATATCGTTGGTAATATGGCAGAATTCAAGAGGCAGGGTGTTGAGCAGGTTGAATGAACGCTCTACCGTTTTAGAAACAAGCGGTCCAGCCTCGGTTTCCGTTAATTCGTAAGGAATGGAATAGGACTGATGCGAATTCTCGTAAGAAACCGTTTTGACGTGCGGATAATATGCGCTGAAAAGGAGAGGATCCTGGATTTCGAGCAGCCCGCCATCCAGAAATGCCTCATACTTACCGTTATTGCCAGTACTAACAAGAATGTTATCCAGCACAAGAGAACTTGATTGAGGCTCAATACCAATCAAGGAGAACGGTTTTGAAACATCCATTGTGGCCAGCATATTGGAAACCGACGCAGAAGACTCTTCAGCGGCGCGGGTAACAGCATTGTTATCCTCCAATTTTACGCCATCTCGCAGCACGGATATATCAAACCCAAGTTTAAGGCCTTTAGGAGCCACCTCTACAGGATCACTGTCTAAAGTGCTGCAGGATAGCGCCAAAAGCCCAAATACTGAAAATAAACCGGCCGCAATACGTTTCATAATCCAAATTCTTTCTACAAATATAAACAATTCTTTCTTATTCTGCAATACTTAATTTAAAATATTACTAATTATTTTTTAATATTAAATTCTTTTACAAACTGAAAGATACTTAATAATTCAATTTTTTGAAAATTGCCAAAAATTAGCCCGCTTGAGGTCTCAGACGCCGAAAATAGGTTCAAGGAATAGCAAAACTTATTTTGAAATCAAAAATCAAGAATCAAAAATTCTTGCTAAAAATATTTTTAAATAAAATTTTTTATTTACGAGAATAATACATAATTTTGCCTTCGGAAAACGGAGAAATCAATTGTATTATAGTTCGTTGGAACTGAAAAAGCACATTCTCTGGGCCCTGTTGCCCGCTTTAAGTTTGTTCTTCTGCACGCACGCATACGCGCAGGAACGCTTTAGACTCCACTTCGCCAGAAATGAGAGCGAGTTCTTCTACACGCTCCTGGACAACGAACAAACCCTCCAGTCTCTCAAGAAGACCGTAGATGCCATCGGCCCCGAAAATATCCAGTCTGTAGACGTTACGGTATTCGCTTCTCCGGAAGGCCCCTATCAGTTTAACCAGGATCTTTGCCGCCGCAGAGCCAATGAATTCTCTACTGCCGTTCTCCCCTATCTCAGAGGCGCCGAAGACAAAATCCACATCACCATTGGCGGAGAAGCCTGGGAAGAACTTCGTAAACGCGTAGCAGCAGACAAAAAGCTCCGTCCTGAGTACATTGAGCAGATTCTCGCCATTCTGGACGACGAAACCATTGACAACGAAACCCGCAAGGAGTACATTGCCACCAGAATCAGCGAGCACAATTACCGCTTCCTCCTGTGGGAACATTATCGTCTGCTCCGTTACTACGACATCGTCATTACCGTAAAACCGGAAGAAACGGAGAAACAAATCCCTGAGAAGGATGTTCTTCCACAGGAAGCTGCACAGGACACCACTGTGAAGAGCGTACCTGAGGTTGCTTTACCGCTCACCCAACGCGAAGAAGAGACTCAGAAGGAAGAGAAGCGGGTCTTTATGGCCATTAGCACCAACCTCCCCTACGACATTACCTACATTCCCGGCTACGGACTCACCAGCATCCCCAGCTTTACCCTGGAAATTATGCCCAGAAACAGCCGCTGGACGCTGGGAGCAGACGTAGAGTGGCCTATGTGGCAGCATCCGGAAAGCCACAGATACTTCCAAGTCAACAACATTACCCTCTGGACGCGCCGTTACTTCCGTTCTCCGTCTGAACCGCGCCGCAGGGGCTGGTATCTGATGGGCAACGTGAATGCCGCCCGCTACGGCATTGGCTTCAACGCCAACAAGGGTTGGGAAGGTGAAGGCTTGGGTGCCTCCCTGGGCTTTGGTTACCGCGTTCCCCTGGGCCGCTACTGCTTCCTGGATATGGGTCTGGCCGCCGGCGCTTTCTACAGCGCCTACGATCCCTATGTATGGGGCAATGACGGCACGCAGCGGTATTATTACGACTACAATGGAGATCCTTCCGAATTTGTCAGACGCAACCAGAGGCTCTTCTGGGCTGGTCCTACCCGCGTCTGGCTGTCATTCGGCTTTGATTTCTGGAAAAAAGACAGGAGGAAGACGAAGTAATGCAGAAGTTTAAGCATATCCTCGTTCTTCTGGTCCTGTGTGCCCAGGCCAGCGGCTGCAGCATCCGTCCCGAATTGCACCTGCGCGAGCCTATGCAAGCCCAGATTGTCCTGGAAACCGAGGTAAACCTCAATCTGATGTGGCAGGTGGAGTGGGAAACCGAGTGGGAATTCCCCTGGAACGCCAACGTCCTGGGCCCTCTGGGCTACAAGGAACCCGCCAGCATCAGCGCTCACGTGTATTCCCTGGACCAAAACGGTAATCACAGATCTCACTATACTAAGAATTTCTACGGTACCACGGCCAATATGCCCATTACCGTAGGCGATTACGATCTCCTTTTCCACAACAACGACTCCGAGACGCTGCTTTTCAGCGCCGAGGACGAGCTGGGAACCATTTACTGCAACACCCGCATCATCTCCAGCGGCCTCAAGGAATCCAGCCCCGTTCTCACCGCTATGCAGAAGTTTGACGGAGACACCAAGGCCGATGAGTCCCTCATTCAGGATCCCATTGCCCTGATGCCCGACGGCCTCTTTGTCCTGTATGACCAGGGAGAGACCATCAGCGGAAACCTGGAAGATTACGAATACATTGACGGAAAGTACATCCTCCGCATCCAGGGCATTATGAATCCCGCCACCTACATCCACCTGTTCCAGTTGCATCTGGCCAACAACGAAGGCCGTGTAGTGGGCAGCAACGGCGGCGGCGTGCTCACCGGAGTGGCTGCCGGCGTTAATCTGGATACGCGCGTATCCGCGCGCACGCCCGTGGGCATACCTACAGATGTATATTACGACAAAACCAAGGAGCTGATGGCCGCCCGCTTTATGAGCTATGGCATTCCCGGATGCAATCCGTACAGCCACGAGAGCGTGGAGCAGGCTCCAGAAGGAAAAAATTTCCTGGTCATCAACATCAGCTACGCCAACGGCAACTGGAAGAATATCCGCATAGATGTTACCAAGGCTTTACGGGCACTGCCCCTGGGAGGCTTGATAGATATCACGCTGGACGTGAACGACTTCCCTCCGGAAGACGGATCCACCGGCGGCGGTGGCGGCTTTGACGCCCTCATCAACGACTGGGACGAAGAGCACGGAGAAACAACGATTGTTTTTTAATGTTAAACCAAAATAAATTATTAATCACTAAATCTTTATGAGTATGAAAAAAGTAGTAATCCTGGCCGCAGCGGCCCTCACCCTCGTCGCCTGCGCAAAAACCTACGAACTCCAGGAAACCGCCCAGCCCAAGATTGGCTTCGACACCTGGGCCAACAACCTTACCAAAGCCCGCACTCAGGGCACCAACACCTTCGTCGCTGGCGACGACTTTGCCGTGTATGGCTACAAAGAAAAGTCTTCCAGCAAAGTTACCGTATTTGACGACGACGTTGTTAGCACCACCGACGGCACCACTTGGACCTACACCAATCCTCGTTTCTGGGATTTTGGCTACGATAAGTATGTCTTCTACGCCGTCTCTCCCGCTTCTGTAGGCACTTCTGGCACGGTTAACCCCCAATCCGGCGAAATCACCAGCGCCGCTATCACCTTTGCCGGCAATGACAACGACATCCTGGTTGCCAACGAGCATGTAGTGAACAAGACTGACGGTGCCCAATATTTCAACGGGTATGGTACCGTTGAGATGGATTTCCACCACGTTGCTTCCCTGGTAGACATCAAAGTCAAGAAAGCACCCGCATGGCACGATGCCACCGTTTCCATTACGGCATTCCAACTCTCCAACATTGAAAATGAAGGTGTGCTTACCGTTAACTCTTACTCTACCACCCCGGCAGCCAATTGGTCTAATGCTGGAACTGGCTCCTATGGTCCCGCCAATGGTGTAACTCCCGTTAGCATCGCCAGCCCCATTGCTATTGCTGAAGACACTACTTTCGACCCTGCAAATCCTACCACCCCGGGCGAGACAGCTTCTACGTTTGTTATCAACAGTCTCGTAGTAAAGCCCCAGACCTTTGTCGCTTCCAGCGAAGCCAATCCTCAGAAGATAACCCTTAGCTACAAGATCTCCAGCAATGGTGAAGAAGTAACTTATACTGATAAAGTGCTTTACCTCGCTGATTTTGATATCACAAATGATGATAAACAGAACGGCACAAAGATTGGTTCCTGGGATGCTGGAAAGCACTATACTTTCTATATTACCATCGGTGCTAACGCCATCAACTTCAGCGCTACCATCTCTGACTGGGACACCGTTAGCGGTTACAACTACCTCGTTTACTAATCTATGCGTCAGCGCATCATACTCATAGCAGCACTTGCTTCCGTCACCCTGCTTGTTGCAGGGTGCGGGAAGCAGGACAATCCGGCCCAGGAGCAGAATTCCATCAGCTTCCAGGCCGGATGTTCCCTGCTGCGGGATGATGCCACCAAAGAGTCGGCAGCTCCTATGAGCGCCGGGGATCAAATCCCCGAATTCCGCGTATACGGAACCAAAACCGTTGGCGGAACGCGCTACGAGGTCTTCTCCGGCGATCTGGTAGAGAGCATTCTCACCGGATGGACATACAGTCCCATCCGCTTCTGGGATTCCAACGCCAGCAGCTATGAATTCCTGGGAGTATCCGGCCCCCAAACCATTATTTTTGAAAACAATACCCCTCTTACGGCCAAGGTAACCTACAACCCCACGGTATCGCAGTACGACCTTATGGCCGC
>JAEEQI010000231.1 GCA_016285215.1 Bacteroidales bacterium
AAATGACCCTCACCGAGGTTAAGTAACTTACTACACAATACTTTACGATAATCCTCCTCCGTAAAATGCGGAGAAGGATTTTCTTTTGTAAATTATTGCGTATCTTTGTATATAACCATGTGAACACACTTATGAAACGTCTATTCCTTTCCCTTCTGGCCGCAACGGCTCTGATGGTTTCGGCCTTTGGGCAAGTCCCGGCCCCGCTGGAACTGATTCCCTCCGAAGGCACTCCCAACCTCACCAAAGAGCTGTCCCGTAAAATCGGCGGCAAGGCCTTTGCCAAAAAGACCGCCGAACTGCCGGCCTATGCCCGTGAGCAGGCATATCTGCTTACCGTTACCCCCAAGGGCTATAAGGTGGAGGCCAATACGGAAACCGGTTATTTCTATGCGCTGCAGACCCTCAAGCAGATGGAGACCTGCGGAACGGTATACGATTATCCCCGTTTCCAGTATCGCGGATTTATGATGGATGTCTCCCGCCATTTCCGCGACAAGGATTTCATCCTCAAGCAGCTGGAAGCGCTGGCCAGTCTCAAGATCAACCAGTTCCATATGCACCTGACCGACGATGCCGGCTGGCGTCTGCAGATAGACAAGTATCCCCTTCTCACCCGGCAGGCCGCCTGGAGAGTGGGTGAAACCTGGCAGGACTGGTGCGACCAGGGGCGTCAGTACTCGCAGGAATGTGCCCCGGAAGCCCGTGGAGGCTATCTCACCAAGGCCGATATCCGCGAAATCCTGGACCGGGCGGCCCAGTTGCACATCAACGTGATTCCGGAAATTGAGATGCCCGGCCATAGCCGGGAAGTGGTCTTTGCCTATCCGGAAGTGGGCTGCCGGGAAGGAAGCTACGAGCTGTGCCCCGGCAAGGAAGCCACCTTTGAACTGCTGGAAGGCGTTTTGGAAGAAGTGATAGAACTCTTTCCGTCTCCGTACATCCACGTGGGAGGAGACGAGGCCGACAAGAGCCACTGGAAAGAGTGCCCGGACTGCCAGGCCCGGATGAAGGCCGAAGGACTGGCCAACGTAGAAGAGCTCCAGAGCTACCTGATCAAACGCATCGAGCGCTTTATCAACGCCCGTGGCCGTCAGCTCCTGGGCTGGGACGAGATTCTGGAAGGCGGCCTTTCCCCCAATGCCACCGTCATGAGCTGGCGGGGCACCCAAGGCGGTCTGGAAGCCATCCAACAGGGCCACGACGCCGTAATGACCCCGGGCCGCTACTGCTACCTGGACAAAGTGCAGGACGCCCCCATCTATGAGCCGGAAGGCTGGGGAGGCTTCCTTTCCCTGGACGTAGCCCATTCCTACGAGCCCATGGAAGGAATGCCCGAAGAGGCACAGATGCACCTTCTGGGCGTGCAGGGCAACCTCTGGGCCGAAAGAATCCCCACCAACGAGCACTACGAATACATGATGTATCCCCGCATTGCCGCCATTGCCGAAGTGGGCTGGTCCCAGCCTTCCCGGAAGGACAACTTCCGCGAGCGCGTAACCCGCTGGAACGATAACCTCATTGCCGCCGGCTACCACGCCTTCGACCTCCACAAGGAATACGGCGAGCGTCCGGCCTACAAGAACGGTGTCAAACACCTGGCACTGGGCAAACCCGTTAAGTACAACAAACTGTGGAACCGGGGTTATCCCGCCGCCAGGGAGACCACCCTCACGGACGGCATCTGCGGCGGCTGGTCCTATGGAGACGGCCGTTGGCAGGGCTTCCTCACAGACATTGACGTGGTCATTGATCTGGAGAGCGTGCAGCCGGTCCACTATGTGGGCGGCACCTTCCTCTGCGAGCCCGGCCCCGGCATCTACCTCCCCAAGAGCGTAGAAGTCTGGCTCTCCACCGACGGCGAAAACTTTGAGCAGGTGGCCACCATCCCCAACGAGATTCAGGAGCCTTGCCAGAGCTACGTCCTCTTTGGCACTCCCATCAACGCCCAGGCCCGCTACGTCCGCTTTGTGGCCCATCCCACCCGCGGCTTCCACTTCCTGGACGAGGTAGTGGTCAATTGATGCAGAAAAATTTGGAGCATCCGTTCTTTTTACCTATCTTTGCAGTCCTTTTGAGGGCATAGCTCAGTTGGTTTAGAGCGCTTGCTTGACAGGCAAGAGGTCCGCAGTTCAAATCTGCGTGTCCTCACAAAAGAAAATCAGACACTTACGAGATTTCGTAGGTGTCTGTTTTTTTGACGTCGCAGGTCCGCAAAAAACGCTTACTTTAAAAAGCCATCCGTATTCGCCAGGAACTGGGCAACGCTGAAGAGGAGGCGGACGTTGGCCAGGGTGCCGGAGAGGTCCCA
>JAEEQI010000232.1 GCA_016285215.1 Bacteroidales bacterium
CAATCAGGGCCGATAAATACAGACGACCCACGGGAATGTCCGCAAGTGCAGGCATCCCGGAAACCAGCCACATCAGGGCCGGAATCCCTGCGATAAAAATGGCAAAGCCAAGAAAGTATCCAAGAACCTGTTTCACCTTAACTAGATTGATTGACTATCAAAGTTAATGCTTTTTCCTGAAATTTCACTGAACGGGCGTCCGCCGACGCTATTGATTCTTGACCACGTTTTGACAACATTTCTCGGAGATTATCTTGACGGCTTCAATATGATGGGTAACTACTTGTGGCTCAAACCATTAATAGCCACAAATAGACACACAATAATCCCCGTCTGTCACCAACATCTTAGCTCCCGCCCGAGGCACGAAAAATCTAACTCTCTTATTTGCTCTTTGAGAACATCCACTCCATAAAATCCGGCATCTCGAAGGCCTTCCACCAGCATACGTGTCCGCAACCGGGGAACTCGTGGTAGCGAACATCGGCCCCAGCGGCCTTCAAAGCGCGGTAAGCATCCCTGGAGCCTGCTACCGGGACGTTAGGGTCACTGTCTCCATGGTAAAGACTAAACGAAACCCCTTCAAATCTGCCCAGCCTCTCCGGATTGATGTCCCCACAGATGGGTACCGCAGCAGAATCATAAATCGTCTCATAGATACAATTTTAGTCGGTAATCACTTCAATGTAAAAACTCACCGGCCGGAAGCCGTCGTTACAGCTGATCATGGCGCTCAGGGGATTCTTCATCCAGCCGTCGTAGAAGTTTCCTTCACCACGGGCCAGAGCCTCCACAAACTCCTTCATAGAGCCCCAGGCCGAAGGACACATCCCTTCAGGACACCTGCCGTCAACTGAAATCCATTCCTGTCCCTCCGTCACATCGCAGGCGTGTTCGATAGGGTTCTCATATTTTGCCATCAAATCGGGATACGAAGCCTTCCTGATGGCAGTGATTCTAATTCTCATTTTACTCTAATCCTGAAGAAAAGTTGCAAAAAAAGCAGCCATGGCGTCCCGGATTTCTGCAAAGCGGGGCGTGAATGAAAAGTTCTCATCCAGATGCAGGGCATGCCGGGGTTCGGGGCAGGGATGGTGCTCGGCGGGAATTCCCAGGGAGACAGCTTTCCCATGGATAGCGTGTGTTCCGTAAAAGTAGTCCGAAAAGTGCTTGAGTCTTTTGTTTATCGGATAGCCCTCTTCATACGGGAGAATGGGATCCTCAACCGACTGGAAGGAGAGGATGGGCACAGACGCCCGTTCCAGGACGGAAAGGCTGTGAACGGCACCCCAGAGGTTGGCAACGGCACAGATGCGGTAAGTGCTCACGGGAGCGGGCCGATAGGCCATATTCAGGGCCGTGATGGCTCCCGCGCTGGTTCCGGCCAGGAAGACCTGCTGCGGATTGATGCGAAGGTCTTCCCGGCCCAGCAGGTATGCCAGGGCGGCATCGGCATCCTCCAGTGCACGCATTTCGGCTTCCCGTATCTCCTCCTTCACCGGGTGAAAGCCCAGACGGTAGTTAATGGATGCCGCCACATAGCCCAGCGAGGCAAAGTAACGGCACCATGCGGCTTGCCCAAGTTCTTCCTTGTTGCCAATGAAGAAAGCCCCTCCGTGCATCATCAGAAGCAGGGGCCGGGTCTCCTGCAGATCTCCCTCCGGCAGGTAAATGTCCATCTCCAAGGTGATGGGGTTCATGCTTCCTGAGTGGAAAAGCAGTTTGAGTATGGCTTTCCGGTCGCCCACCGGCGTATGCGAATAATAGCCCTGCGCCGTAGCGTAGGGCACATTCCGTTCCACCGTCACCTCATACTTGGGCGTGGTGAAAGGCAGAGCCAAAAGCCATGAAACTAACAGTGCGAGCATCATATTGCAAATTCGAATTGACCGCTATCTCCCCAGCGCCCGAGCAACGGTCGATGATGTATTGTACAAAGTCAGGACTGCAAGCCATATGAGTTACATCTTTTTAATCGGATGTCGGATAACTGTCTTCAATAAAGCCGGTGACCAATTTAAAGACGGGTTCATAGCTTTCCCAGCGGACAGTCTTGCTATTGTCGGCCGGGGTGTGATAATGCGGGAAAGCATTTCCATTCTCGTTTTCCAGGAAGATGCAGGGAACCCCGCGAACGGCAAAGGGATAGTGGTCGCTGTTGGCGGCCAGGGCCCCTCGGTTGAGCGCCTTAAAAAGGTGCTGTTCCCGGTTCACCTTCTCGAACCCGGGGTACTGGGGCATGCCGGCATCGCTCACCTCACAGTACAGGACCGGATTGTCGTCTCCAATCATATCAATATTGAAAAG
>JAEEQI010000062.1 GCA_016285215.1 Bacteroidales bacterium
AGGGAGCGCAGCTGCGAGTGACGAAGATGGTGTCATTGGACATATCCTTGAAAGCTACAAGACGGTAGGTTTCGGGATGAATTCCTTTCTTCATTTTACGTAAAAAATATAATTGTTAACAATTTTGGACCGCAAAGATAGGAATAGTTTACGGGATTTCCAAATTATTTCATCCTATACGGCTGATCATCGTAGAGAATGTATCTCTTGGCCTTGCGGATCCACTTCTGCTCTTCCACCTTCACGTGCTCCTGCACCACGTCAAAAGAGATGTTCTCCTTGAGGTAGGCTTCCAGCACAGGGTCGGCCAGCTTGGTCCAGAACGCGGGCTCAAATTCAAAGGCCGAATAGTGCTCGCGGAACCAGCGCATCAGGTGCAGGGTATGCAGCAGGCTGTGGTAGGGCTCGCCGGGCACCAGCATAATCTGGAAGCCCTGGCAGCGCTCGCCGGCGTAGCGGCCGGCAGCGGGCGTGAAGGAGCAGGGCCTGAGCAGTGCGCCGTGCGCCTGGGGCAGTTCTTCGGGCCTCAGCGGCTTCACAAAAGGAGCCCCTATATATTCATAAGGTCTGGCGGTACCAATGCCGGGGGTGATGGTGGTGTTGTTCCACAGGCCGCCGCCGCTGTAAAGGTACGAGCTAAACAGGCCGGGAATATCGCTGGCCGGAGCAATGGTCCAGGGCATCAGCTGGCGGCTCTGGTCCGTGGCCATAGCCGAAATCACGTGGATGGGGAACTTGGCGCCAATCTCGGAGGCGTACAGGTTCACCAGCTCTCCCAGCGTGAGGCCGTGCCGGTGCGCCACCTGCGGCACAAACATCTCTCCGCTCACGGCCGGGATGGAACCTTCCACCACGCGGCCCGAGGGGTTGATATGGTCCACAATGTAGAGCGACGGGGCGTCTTCTCCCAGCAGACGCAGCATCTCCATAAGCTGCATCACGTCCTTGGTGTAGTTGAAGTACCGGACGCCCACGTCCTGGATTTCCACCACCACGGCGTCCAGGGCCTGCAACTGTTCGGCCTCAAAGACAATGTGGTTGGTGCCGGGCGTAAGCTCTGCCTCGCGGGGGTTGAACACCGTGACCAGGTTGCCCCGCTCGCGGAAGATGTCCCACATCCATCGGCCCTTTCCCGTATCCCAGCAGTTCTGGGTACAGAAGCAGCCCACCTTGCCGTACAGCAAGGCTTTGTCCAGCTGGTCCTCTAACGGAGTGGTTCTAAATGAAAACACTAGCCTATGATCTTCTTGGCTACTGCAATAACCTCGTTGCCCAGGGCCTCGGCGGCTTCCATAGTGGAAGCTTCGGAGTAGATGCGGATGATGGGCTCGGTGTTGGACTTGCGCAGGTGGACCCAGGTCTTGTTGGCCTCGAAGTTGATCTTGACGCCGTCAATGTCGTTGATGTTTTCCTTGGCGTAGATGACCTTGAGTTCGTTGAGGATCTTCTCAATGAGGGCGCTGTCGCTGAGCTGGATCTTGTTCTTGGCAATGAAGTACTGGGGATAGGTCTTCTTGAGCTCGCTCACCTTCATCTTCTTGTGGGCCAGGTTGCTCAGGAAGAGGGCAACACCTACCATAGCGTCGCGGCCGGCGTGGATGGCGGGATAGATGACGCCTCCGTTGCCTTCGCCGCCAATGAGGGCTCCTACCTCGTGCATCTTGGTGGTCACGTTGACCTCACCCACGGCCGAAGCATAATACTTGCCGCCGTGCTTCTCCGTTACGTCGCGGAGGGCGCGGGTGCTGGACAGGTTGGATACGGTGGCAATGGGCTTGCCTTCCTTCTGGGCGATTTCGCAGAGATAGTCTGCTACGCTAACGAGGGTATATTCTTCTACAAAGGGTTCACCGTTTTCGCAGATGAAGGCCAGACGGTCCACATCCGGGTCCACGGAAACGCCCAGGTCTGCTTTTTCTTTCTTGACGGTCTCGCAGAGGTCTACGAGGTTGGCGGGGAGGGGTTCCGGGTTGTGGGCAAAATCACCGGTGGGGTTGCAGTTGAGCTCGATGCACTTCACGCCCAGACGCTTGAGGAGGCGGGGCATAATGATGCCGCCCACGGAGTTGATGGCGTCTACAACCACGGTGAACTTGGCGGCCTTGATGGCCTCGGCGTCCACGGCGGGGAGGGCGAGGACGGCGTCCAGGTGCTTGTCGGTGAAGTCTTCTTCTTCAATGTTGCCCAGCTGGTCTACCTCGGCAAAGTTGAAGTCCTCTTTTTCGGCCAAATCCAGAACGGCCTGGCCTTCAACGGCGGTAAGGAATTCTCCCTTGTCGTTGAGGAGCTTGAGGGCGTTCCACTGGCGAGGGTTGTGGCTGGCGGTGAGGATGATGCCGCCATCGGCCTTGGCAAAGAGAACGGCCATTTCCGTGGTGGGGGTGGAGGCAAAACCGCACTTGACCACGTCTATTCCGCAGCCAATGAGGGTGCCCACTACCAGCTGTTCCACCATATCTCCGCTCATACGGGCGTCTTTGCCTACCACTATTTTATAACGCTCGCCGTTGTTGGGTTGGGCCTTGCGCTGAGGAAGGGTGGCGGCGTAAGCAGCCGTGAACTTGACAACGTCTACAGGAGTGAGAGAATTGCCGGGCTGGCCACCGATGGTGCCGCGGATACCGGAAATGGATTTGATGAGTGTCATGTTTTGAACAATTAAATTCGTTAAATCGTACAAAGTTATTAAATTTGCGCCCCAATTACAAATAGTGACTATGCAAGGTTTCTGGACCATCTTGATGCTTGTGTTTTCGAACGTGTTTATGACGTTCGCCTGGTACGGCCATCTCAAACTGCAGGAGATGAAAATCTCCACCGGCTGGCCGCTCATCCTCATCATCCTCTTTTCCTGGGGTATCGCCTTTTTCGAGTACTGCCTTACCGTTCCGGCCAACCGGATTGGTTTTGTGGGAAACGGCGGTCCCTTCAACCTGATGCAGCTCAAAGTGATCCAAGAGGTCATCTCCCTCACCATCTTCACCGTCATTGTTACCTTCTTATTTAAAGGTACGCCCATTCAGTGGAACCACATTGCTGCCTTCGTCTGTATGGTCCTGGCAGTTTTTTTCGTGTTCCTGAAATAAAAAATTTGGAGATTCAGATTTTTATCGTACCTTTGCATTCCCAACCCGCTGGGTTCGTATAACGGTTAGTACTCGAGATTCTCAATCTCGCAATAGGAGTTCGATTCTCCTACCCAGTACCAAAAGAAATCCGACACTTAAGTGCCGGATTTTTTGTTTCTCCTCACCCCTAAACCCATTTTTGGTGTGCGTTTTACCCCCTTTTCGCACACGGGACGCTGGTTTTTCACTTCCGGTGTGCGTTTGAGGGTGTTTTTGCACACCGGATAGAGGAATCCGGAGGAAATTG
This sequence comes from Bacteroidales bacterium, assembly GCA_016285215.1. The sequence goes on from JAEEQI010000062.1 coordinate 3,376, forward strand.
GTTTTTCGGGCCCCGTCCCGAAAAATAATTTCCGGGAGGATGACCTGGATTATATCTGCAGCAGGGGATAGGCGGCGCGGAGGGCGTCTTCGCGGGTGTCGGGGGTGGACTCGATGAGGTTGCCGGCGGGGGTGAAGGCCAGGACGCGGGTGGCGATGGCCAGGGAGTCGGAAAGGTCGTTGGAAGTGAAGAGGATGGCCATTCCGGTTTTTCGGGCCAGGTCTTTAAGGGCCGAAAAGAGCATCTGCCGCTCCTCGGGGTCCAGATCCCGGGAAGGGTTGTCCAGGAGAAGGACTTCCACCTTCTGGCGAAGGGCCAGGGCTATGCAGAACTTGATCTGGTCCACGGCATTCAGATCCTTCCACTTACATTCCGTCTTGAGACCCAGCAGGGCCAGGGCGCCATCTACGCGCTCATTTTTGCAAAGAAACAAAGGCCTGCGAGGGGAGACCAGGGTGAAGGCAGGGAGACGGCTCAATTCTTTGAGAAACGGACTGCTGCCGTGACCGGTGAGCAGCACGCACTCGCCGCTGCCCAGATGAAAAGAGTGGGGACCGCAGCTGTACTCCGTCATAATAACTTGCGGGAGGGGATGAGGGCCATCAGGAAGCCCACGCCGGCCACACCCACCACCGTCCAGATTAAATCGGACGCCTGGAGCACCACCGGATAGGCGGAAACGATGAAATTACCGGGCATAGGAACCAGGCCCCAACGCTGCTGCGCCCAGACCAGTAACACGCCCAGAACCAGACCAATGACCATACCCAGGAGCGACACCAGCCAGCCTTCCAGCAGGAAAATCTGGCGAAGCAGCGGCTCCGGAGCGCCCATAGCGCGGAGGGTCCCCGTATCGGCCTTCTTCTCTATGACCAGCATCTTGAGGGAGCTGTAGATGTTAAAGGCCACCAGCAGCACAATGAAGATGAGAATGAGGTAGATGGCCAGCTTCTCGTAGCGGAGCATCCGGTACAGGGATTCGTCCTGCTGCACGCGGCTGAGGACGCGGTAAGAGGGACCCAGATGGGCCGAAAGGTCTTTTTGCACGGCATCGGCCTGTCCCGGCGCCGTCCAGATATCGAGGGAGGAAACCTCGGTTTCGTATTCCAGCAGATCCCGCATCAGGCCAATGGGAACCAGCATCAGGCGGGCGTCTACGTCGGCATTGATGGAGAAGACACCGGCGAGGCGGATTTTGGCGGTACGCAGAGAGGCCGAAGGATTGGCCACGGAGACCGTCTTGGTGCGGGAAGGGTAGTAGACCTCGATGGGCGTGACAAAGCGGGGACTCAGGCCCAGGCTGTGGGCCAGGCCGGCGCCCGCTACGCCAAAGGAGAGTTCTTCCCGCTGGAAGGCCCAGGAGCCGTCAATGATGTGGTCCTTCATCAGGGATTCCTCCTGAGCTACCTCATCCAGGCCCTTGAGGCGGGCCAGGCTCTGTTTGCCTTCGTAGGAAAGGAATACCTGCTCTTCCAGGACGCTGGAGAAGCGGGTTACCCTTTCATCTGTAATGAGCCCCCCGAAGGCGGCGCTGTCGGGGGTAAACACCTTTCCCGTAGCCGGACGCACCACAAGGTCTGCTTTTGCGTCGGCCAGGGAATTGGCTACCAAATCGTTGAATCCGTTAAAAACGGAGAGGATGACCACCAGGGCTGCCGTACCCACCGCCATACCGGCTACCCCTATACCCGAAATCATATTAATGACATTGTATGATTTCCGGGCAAAGAGATAACGGAAGGCGAATCTCAGCGGCAGGTTCACTTTTTCAAGAGTTCTTCAATGTGCTGGGCGTAGTCCAGGGAAGTATCCAGAAGGAAAACCAGTTCGGGTACAATACGGAACTGCTTGGCCACTACGTGACCCAACTCTCCGCGGAGGGCCTTGTTGTTTTCTTCCAGCAGGGCCATCACAGGCTCCTGCTTCTCGGAAGGGAAGATGCTCACGAAAACCTTGGCAACCGACAGGTCCGGACTCACACGGACTTCGCTTACCGTAACCAGGGCGCCGTCAAAGGCGGCCATACCCTTGGCCCGGATAATCTCTGCCAGGTCTTTCTGGATTTCGCGGGCAACCTTGAGTTGCCGGGTGCTTGCGGGTTTTTCCATTACTTGACGTGAATGATGAAGTAGTTCTTCTTACCCTTCTGGGCCAGAATATAGTGACCGTTGACAATATCGGCCTTGGTTACCTCGGCGTTGATGTCCGTCACTTTGTCTTTGTTGATGGCTATGCCGTTGCCCTGTACCATCTTGCGGGCCTCTCCCTTGGAGGGGAGGATGGCGGTCTTTACGGCCAGCAGGTCCAGGATGTTGCAGGGGAGGTCGGCCTCGGTGATGTCAAAGGAGGGGACGTCTCCGAAGACGGCGAGGAAGGTGCGCTCGTCCAGCTTCCTGAGGGCCTCGGAGTTGCCGCCAAAGAGCATCTGGCTGGCTTCCAGGGCCTTGTCGTAGGCTTCCTGTCCGTGGCACATAACGGTGACCTCGCGGGCCAGGACTTTCTGGAGCTCGCGGGCGCCGGGGTTCTCGCGGTGGCGGGCAATCAGGTCTTCAATGGTGGGGCGGTCCAGCAGGGTGAAGATCTTGATGTAACGCTCTGCGTCGTCATCGGCCACGTTGAGCCAGAACTGGTAGAACTCGTAGGGCGAGGTGCGCTCTGCATCCAGCCATACGTTGCCCTTCTCGGTTTTGCCGAATTTGGTGCCGTCGGCCTTTCGGATGAGGGGGCAGGTGAGGGCGAAGGATTCTCCGCCTTCGATTCTGCGGATGAGCTCGTTGCCGGTGGTGATGTTGCCCCACTGGTCGGAGCCGCCAAACTGCAGGATGCAGCCGCGGTTCTTCCACAGCCAGTAGAAATCGTAGCCCTGCATAAGCTGGTAGGAGAATTCCGTGAAGGACATACCCTCGCTGGATTCGCGGGAAAGACGCTTTTTCACGGAATCCTTGGCCATCATATAGTTGACGGTGATGTGCTTGCCAATGTCACGGATGAAGTTGATGAAGGTGTAGTCCTTCATCCAGTCGTAGTTATTCACCAGTTCGGCCTTGTTGGGGGCGTCGGACTCGAAGTCCAGGAAACGGGCCAGCTGGGCCTTGAGGCAGGCCACGTTGTGGCCCAGGGTTTCCTCGTCCAGGAGGTTACGCTCGGCGCTCTTCATAGAGGGGTCACCAATCATACCGGTGGCTCCGCCAACCAGGGCGTAGGGCTTGTGGCCGCAGCTTTGGAAATGCTTCAATATCATTACGCTCACCAGGTGGCCGATGTGAAGGGAATCGGCGGTGGGGTCAATGCCCACATAGGCCGCCTGGGGACCTTCCATCAGTTTCTCTTCCGTTCCGGGCATAATGTCCTGGATCATGCCTCTCCACCTGAGTTCTTCTACAAAATTCTTCATACCAACTATATCTTTTCTAAAAAACGCACAAAGATACGAAAAATTGTGTATTTTTGTCGCGCACATCGTTAGTAGTTAAGGGATATGAAACGTTTTATCATTCTTTTTGCAATGGCCGCTGCCGTGGCCATCTCCGGTTGTTCCCGTTATGAAACGGTTCAGGGAGACCCTCTGGACGTTAAGATCTACACCCTCAGGAACGGTCTTAAGGTGTATATGTCTGTGAATAAGGACGAACCTCGCATCCAGACCTATATGCCCGTTCGCGTGGGCGGCAAGGACGACCCTGCAGACAACACCGGTCTGGCCCACTACCTGGAGCATATGATGTTCAAGGGTACGGAAATTCTGGGAACCCAGGATTATGAGGCCGAAAAACCCTACCTGGCCCAGATAGACAGCCTCTTCGAGGTCTATCGCACCCTCACGGACCCCGCCGAGCGGGAGGCACTGTACGCCCAGATTGACGCCGTGAGCTACGAGGCATCCAAGCTGGCCATTCCCAATGAGTACGACAAGCTTATGTCCGTGATTGGCTCCGAGGGTTCCAACGCCTTCACCAGCGAAGACGTCACCTGCTATGTGGAAGAAATCCCTTCCAACCAGATTGAGAACTGGGCCCGCATCCAGGCCGACCGCTTCAAGAACTGCGTCTTCCGCGGATTCCACACCGAGCTGGAGGCCGTGTACGAGGAGAAGAATATGACTATGATGGACGACGGCGAAAAAGCCATCGACGCCCTCAATGCTATGCTGTTCCCGCACCATCCCTACGGCACCCAGACCGTGATTGGTACCCAGGAACACCTCAAGAACCCTTCCCTCAAGGCCATCCGCAAGCAAAAAGACACATATTACGTTCCCAACAATATGGCCATCTGCCTGTCCGGAGACTTCGACCCCGACGAGATGGTAAAGGTCATTGAGAAATACTTTGGAGACTGGGAGCCCAATCCCAACGTGCCCCAGCGCACCCTGGTTCCCGAAGAGCCTGTTACCAAACCCCTCTCCCGCGACGTTTTCGGCTTTGAGGGCGAGTTCGTGCTCATGGGCTGGCGTACTCCCGGCAGCGCCTACGAAGAGGCCGAGTACGGAGACCTGGCCAGCGACATCCTTTCCAACGGCCTCGCCGGTCTGATGGACCTGGACGTGATGCAGACCCAGAAAGTACTGGATGTAACCGTTTCTCCCTATCCCCGCACGGACTGGGGTCTTCTCCTGGCCGAGGTTAAGCCCAAGGACGGACAGTCCCTGAAAGAGGCCGAAGAGATTATCAAGGAGCAGGTATACCGCCTGGCCGCCGGAGACTTCTCCGACTCCCTCCTGCAGGCTGCCAAGGCCAATTACCGCCTCTCTATGATGAACAGCTTCGAGAACAACCGTTCCCGCGCCGGCATTATGATGAACTCCTTCGTGGACGGCCGTGACTGGGCCTCCACCGTGGCCAAGATCAAGAACACCGAGGCCATTACCAAGGACCAGATGGTGGCCTGGGCCCAGAAGAACCTGGTCCCCGAGACCTACGCCGTAGTGTATAAGCACTCCGGACCCGACCCGTCCGTCAAGCGCATCAGCGCCCCCAAGATTACCCCCATCGTTACCAACCGTGACAAGCAGAGCGCCTTCCTCCAGGAAATTGCCAACGCCCCTGTAACTCCCATCGAGCCCGTCTTCCTGGACTTCGAGAAGGATATGGTGGTAGACAGCTTCGAGGGTATGGAACTCCTGTACAAGCAGAACACCAAGAACGACATTGCCACCCTTACCCTGTGGTTTGACTTTGGCAGCAATGACGACCCTGTTCTGCCTATGGCCTCCGACTATATCCGCTTCCTGGGCTTCCCGGGAATGACCCCCAACGACATCTCCGTTGAGCTCTATTCCCTGGCCTCCAAGTGGAATATGAACGTGAGCTCCAACCTCACCACCCTTACCATCCGCGGTCTGGGCGAGAACACCGCCAAGGTGCTGTCCCTGGGTGCTTCGCTGGGTCGCCACGCCATTCCGGACATTTCGGCCCTGGATGGAATGAAGGCCGATCTGATTCGCTCCCGCGCCGACGCCAAGAAGCGTCAGGGCGCCTGCAACTCCGCCCTCCAGCGCTATATGATGTTCGGCCCTGAGGTTATCAAGGCTTCCACCCTTACCAACGAGCAGGTGATGAACCTCACCTCGGCCGATCTGGTGAAGAGCTTCCAGCAGCTGTTTGGCTACCGCCACCGCATCCTCTATTACGGTCCGGCTACCCTGGAAGAGGTCAAGGCCATCCTGTCCAACCACAAGCTGGGTGAGCTCAAGACCGTGGAGAGCGTGCATCCCGCCAAGATCCTCACCCGCGAACCCAAGGTTTATGTGGGCAACTACAACTCCCGCCAGTTCAGCTATATGCAGTACTCCAACCGCGGTGAGTCCCTCATCTTTGAGCAGATTCCTTACATTGAGCTGTTCAATGAGTATTACGGCACGGGTATGAACTCCATCGTGTTCCAGGAGATGCGCGAATCCCGCGCCCTGGCCTACAGCGCCGGAGCCAGCCTTATGCGTCCCACCTTCACCAACGACGACTATTATTTCCGCGCCACCATCGCTTCCCAGAACGACAAGCTGCGCAAGGCCGTGGAAGGCTTCGCAGAGATTATCGAGACCCTCCCCGAGGCTCCCGAGAATCTGGAGATTGCCAAGAGCGCCATTCTCAATAAGATCCGCACGCAGCGTTATCACGGCATTTCCGTGCTGTACCAGTACATCCGCAACAAGGAACTGGGCCTCACCATTCCCCGTGAGAAGATCATCTACGACAAGGTGGGAAGCCTCACCATGTTTGACCTCCTCTCCACCCACGAGGACTGGATCCGCGGCCGTACCTATCACTACTCCATCCTGGGAGATGTGAAGGACCTGGATATGGACTTCCTGCGTACCCTGGGACCGGTGAAGATTGTGACTCCGGAAGAAATGTTCGGTTATTAATATTATAGGATTATGTTCAAGAAAATTCTGTTTCTGGCAGGAGTAGCGGCCGTGGCCCTTTCCTGCACCGAGAGCCCCCAGAAGGCATTTGAGAAAGACCTCGAAGCCTACCGCCAGAAGATTGGCAATGTGGGTATGGCCGTGGCGGTGGTCAAGGATAACAAGATTGTCTACAGCCACGAGTTTGGAGTGGCCGACCGCGAGACCGGCGCTCCCGTGAAACAGAATTCTCTCTTCCGCATAGCCTCCATCTCCAAGAGCTTCAGCGCCACTTCCATCCTGCAGCTTGTGGAGAAGGGACTGGTGTCGCTGGACACGGACGTGAGCACCCTGGCCGGTTTCCCCATCCGCAACCCCAAGTACCCCGAGAAGGTGATTACCCTGGAGATGCTGCTCTCGCACACCTCCAGCCTCAATGACAGCGAGGGCTACTTTGAACTGGACGTGGTGAACCCTTCGGTGAACCCCAACTGGGCCAAGTGCTACAACAACTACGAGCCCGGTACCGGTTACGAGTACTGCAACCTCAACTTCAACCTGGTGGGCACCTTTATCGAGAAGCTCTCCGGAGAGCGCTTTGACCAATACGTGGTTCATCACGTGCTGGAGCCCCTGGGCCTGTACGGCGGCTACTGCGTAGACTCCCTGGACGCCTCCCGTTTTGCCAAGTTGTATGCTTATGAGAACGGCGAGTTCGTTGAGGAGACGGCTGCCTATGCTCCGCGCAGCGAGCGCATTGCCAACTACCGTTTTGGCTACGATACGCCCGTTTTCTCTCCCACCGGCGGTATGAAGATTTCGGCCTGCGACCTGGCCCGCTATATGATGATGCATATGGGGTGGGGAACTGCTCCCGACGGTACCGTCATCATCTCCGAGGCCTCTTCCCGCAGTATGCAGACCCCTCGCTCCGATCCCGAGCATTACGGCCTGGCCCTGTGGCACGACTATGAGATGATACCCGGCGTAGAGCTGGTGGGTCACACCGGCGGCGCCTACGGCCTCCGCAGCGCTATGTTCTGGGCTCTGGACCGTTCCTTCGGCCTGGTCTGCATCTCCTCCGGCACCTACGGTGACTTCGAAGACGAACAGAGCGGTGTCCTGGAAGGCACCCTCCAGAGAATGTACAAGTACTTCTGTAAATAATAAAAGGATTGCTGTTATGAAAAAATTTGCCATTGTGTGCGGCTTTGTTGCCGCCCTCCTGTGCTTCAGCGCACAGAACGCCAGCGCCCAGTACGCATCTCCCATTGTCCGGAAAGGCGCAGATCTGGTGGACCGCAACGGTGTCGAACTCACTGAATCCCAGATTATTGAAATAGTAGGTGCCGATGTCTATAACCAGACTGTTGCCGGTGCCCGCAAGCAGGTTAAAACCGGTCGTGGTCTCATCTGGGGTGGTGCCGCCGGCATGGCTGCAGGTGCTGCAGCCTGCATAACCGGCGTTGTGCTCGCGAGCACTGTCCGTGATGTGAAAGGAGAGCTGATGAAGGATCAGGGGACCGCAATTGCTTTAGTCGGCGGAGTTGTCGCCGGTCTTGGCTCACTGGCCTTTAACATTGGTATGCCCCTTTATTTCATTGGCAGTGGCCGCCTGAACTGGGTTGCCAATCAAGCAACGAATGCCGTCTCCTACAATTACAAATTTGGCCTTACCCCCAATGGCGTAGGCTTTGCCATGAACTTCTAGAAGATTGTAGGTGATTTGCTGCTGGCACTCAACTCGCTAATAATCAGTCTTTTATTAACACGAACGGGTTGAAAAGAACTCTGATACTGATGGCCCTTCTTTTGGTGGGCGGCCTCACGGCTATGGCGCAGCTCAAGGAGAAGGCAACCGCCCGGGAACTGCGTGAGCTTGTGAATCCCGGGAACAAGGTCTTTGTGATCTTTGACGACAAGACCGGAGATATTGACGAGAAGGCCCAATTCATTGTGGAGTTCCTGACTCAGGATGCCCGCTGGAAGGTAGTGGAGAGCCTCAAGGAGGCCGATTTTGTGCTGTACGTGGAGGGCCATTCCGGCCGCTCGGAGCATTCTATTACCACCAAGACCTATTACATGACTCCCACCATCCGCCGCAAGGACGGCACCGATGTCTGGACCGGAGAGACGGTCTATGACTGGGCAAGTCTGGCCAACGGATTCAAGGCCGTGAAAAGCGTGTCCTGGAGACTGGTCCAGTCGCTCAAGAAAGGCCTGTCCAAAGAACTGGGAGAAGACCGGATTCTGTTTACCGTATAATAGTATGAAAAGATTCTTTTGCTTCATAGCGATGATGGCCATGACGGCTGCATCCACGCCCTCAGCACGCAGGGCCTCTACCTGCGCGGCGAGGGACACGGTTTCAAACCCGAAGCCCAGGAACAGGTGATAGAAGCCGTAAAGAAACTTCTGTAGCCGGCGCTGGCACCTAACTCACTAACACACTGCGCTTTAACAACACGAACGGGTAGCTCTAAGCCACCCGTTCATTGTATTATGTATTTAATAATCAGCGCAGTAAGTGCCAGCGCAAAATTACTCTTCAGGTTGATATTCCAGAATATCTCCCGGTTGGCAGTCCAGGGCTTTGCAGATGGCCTCCATTGTACTGAGCCGGATGGCCTTTGCTTTGCCGCACTTGAGGATGGAAAGATTGGCGGGGGTGATGCC
>JAEEQI010000063.1 GCA_016285215.1 Bacteroidales bacterium
CGTGCCCGAGGAGGAGCGCAAGAACATCAACTTTGACCACCCGGACGCCATTGACTGGAAGCTGATGTGCCAGCAGATTCGCGAGCTAAAAAGCGGCAAGAGCATAGAGCAGCCCATCTACTCCTACATCACCTGTTCCCGCTCCAGCGAGACCGTCACGGTAGAACCCGACGACGTAGTAATTGTAGAAGGCATCCTCATCTTCACCTGCAAGGAACTGCGGGACCAGATGAACATCAAGATCTTCGTGGACGCAGATGGAGACGACCGCCTGATGCGAATCATAGTAAGAGACATAGCAGAGCGAGGAAGAACCATTGAAACGGCCATCGAGCATTACTGCAATACCGTCAAGCCTATGCACCTGCAGTTCATTGAACCGTCCAAACGCTATGCAGACGTCATTGTCCCGCAGGGAGGCCACAACAAAGTAGCCATTGACATCATTACCAATACGGTAGAAAAGGCCCTGAGCCAAAAGAAGAAGAAGGCCAAGCACAAGAAATGAAATTAACCCCGGATCAGAAAGCAGGAATATACATCACCGTGAGTGTCCATCTCGCGGTGATTATCGTATTGCTTGTAATCCGGATTGGCCAGGAAATCCAGCGGGAGAACAGCTTTGTGCTGGACTTCACCCAGCAGGAAGAAAAGGAGAGAAGGGAAGAACAGGCCCACCTCCAGGAAATGACGGCCGAAAGACTGGAAGAACTCATAGCCGCTGCCCAGGCCATCCCCATCCGCAACGTCACCGTGGACCGTTCGGCCCTGAAAGACGACCGCGGAACCAACGCCGACGAACTCTATAAAGAGGCCGAACGCCTGGCACAGGACTTGAAGGATGGACAGAACCGACAAGTGGAAGACCCGGAAGCCTTTGCCGCAGCCGCTGAACCCGTGAAGCCCAAGAAGGAAGAGGAAAAGGCCAAGCCCTACAGCGGCCCCTCCGTCCTCTCCTGGAGCCTGGACGGACGAAAAGCCACCCACCTTCCCATTCCGGCCTACCGCTGCTACGGAGCCGGAGAAGTGACGGTGGTGATTGCCGTCAACAACCGGGGAGACGTGGTTAACGCCAAGGTCAACGAAGAACTGTCCACCAACGACGGTTGCCTGCGCAATTACGCCATCCGGGCTGCCCGCCTGTCCAAGTTTTCCGCCTCTCAGACCGCCCCCGCGCGGCAGATGGGAACCATTACTTACGCATTCATTGCCCAATGAAAAAGATTATACTCAGTCTCCTGACCCTCGTCATTAGCCTGCCCCTGCTGGCCCAGGGACAGGTGAGCACGCGCAAACACCGCCTGCAAGATTTCCCCGACAAGATGACCCAGGTGGTCCTGAGCGAGAACGAAGTCCTTTCGGCCGCGCTCCGGCAGGAAGTCATCCAGGTCTGGACGGCCACCACGTTCGAGTTCTGCTCCCTGGAGCAGTTTGAGAAACTCAAGACCAGTGACAAATATTATTTCCTCGTTCCCGTAGAAAGCCGTTTCAAGGGAGAGGAAGAGCCCGGCATCACCCTCCTGACCCTCGTCAAGGGCGGGGCCGAAGCCTCCAAGGGCATAGGAGAAATGCACGAGGTGGTAAGCCTTCCCATAGGGGCCGCTATGGGCAGTACCGAAAGGGACTTACTGTACCTGGGAGCCCTGGTCCAGGCCATTCAGGACTACACCCTGGAAGCTATGAAGTCGGAAGCCGTGGCCTACAAGATGAGCACCTGGTTCAACGACGGTTTCAAAAAGACCGCCCAGGGCAAGGAAATCTACATTGCCAAGGATGACCTTTCTTCGGCCTGCAGCCCCAAAGACCTGGAGAAGCTCAAGGCCAACGAACATCTGCACCTGGTAGAGGCCCAGGAGGCCGATGAAGTATTCCGCAACGGCACCTCCAACGCCCTGGTGGGCTACGTGATAGCACCGCTGCTCCCGACCAGCGGATCCATCTGCTACAAGCTTTTCTTTGAGGCCGATACCCACCGCCTCTGCTACCTGGAGCGCCACAAGATTACGGACAAGAAGAGCGAGGGCTTCCTCCCCGCCGAACTCAAATCCCTGGGTAAATGATAACAGGAACCTCTCCCCAAGGAATCCGCTATGCCGTGCGCCAAAGCGGACGCTCCGTGGCGTACTGCGCCCTTACCATAGGCGCCGGTACCCGCGACGAAGCCCCGTATCCCGCCGGCATTGCCCACTTTGTAGAGCACACCCTGTTCCGGGGCACCCGCAGAAAGAGTGCCTCCGTGATCTCTTCCTACCTGGAGAAGCTGGGAGGAGAACTCAATGCCTATACCACCAAGGAAGAGATTGTGCTGCACGCCACCGTGCTCAAGGAAGACCTTCCCAAAGCCGCCAAGCTGCTCTTCGAGCTGGCCACCGAATCCACCTTCCCCGACCGCGAGATAGAAACCGAACGCGGCGTGGTCCTGGACGAGATTATATCCTATAAGGACAATCCGGCCGAGGACGTCTACGACCGCTTTGAGAGCCTCCTCTTTGAAGGAAGCCCCCTGGACCGCCCCATCCTGGGAACCAGGGCCTCGGTAAAAAGGATTACCCCGGAAATGCTGAGGAAATTTGTGGCCGAAAAGTTCATCCCGGAGAAGATGGTGTTTACGGTAGTGGCCGATATCCCCGAAAAGCAGCTGGAAAAGCGCGTATTAAACCTGTTTGACCATGTCTTTCCACAAAGTAGTAGATAAGCGGCACCACGAGGTGAACGCCGTGGTGGGGTGCAAGGCGCCCTCCCTGTACGAAATGCCGGACCGGCTGGTCTGTGCCATGCTGGCCAATATCCTGGGCGGCCCCGCTTCCAACTCGCTCCTCAACGCCGAACTGAGGGAAAAGCACGGCTGGGTCTACGGCATCGAGTGTTCTTACACCCAGTACGCCGACACCGGCATCCTGGCCATCACCTTTGGCTGCGACCGTCCCAACCTGGACCAGTGCCTGGGCACCATTGACAAGATCCTGAAGCGCCTGCGGGAGGTTCCCTTCACGGACCGCCAGCTCAAAGCGTACCGCAAGCAGCTCCTGGGCCAGCTGGCCATCAGCTCCGAAGCCGGAGAAGCCCAGTGCCTCTCTATGGGCAAGAGTATGCTCTCCTGGGGCACCATCCTCTCCCCCGCCGAAACCCGCGCAAAGTTGGAAGCCATTACCCCTGCCGACTTACAAAAAATGGCCGAAAGGCTCTTCGCCCCCGACCACCTGTCTTCTTTGGTGTATCTCTAGTTGGCTACTTCGCAGAGGAATTTTATTCGTACCAGGCGAATCTCGAGTTCTTCGTACTCGTCTTCCAGGGCGGAGATGGCGTCCTGGAGGGAGTCCGAGGTAGCTTCCGTCTTGAACCAGGTGAAGATTTCTTCCACCACGTCCGGATCCAGCTCTTCATCTATATAATAGTTGATGTTGATGCGGGTACCGGTGGCCACGATGGCTTCAATTTCCGTGAGGAGTTCTCCCATATCCAGACCGCGGGCCGATGCAATGTCTGCCAGATCCAGCTTGCGGTCAATGGCCTGAATGATATAAACCTTGTTGCCCGATTTGGGGGCCACGGAACGGACCACGAAATCGTCGGGTCGCTCTATCTCATTCTCCTCCACATACTTGGCAATGAGGTCCACAAAGGGTTTTCCAAACTTGTGGGCCTTGCCTTCTCCCACGCCCTGGCACTTTTCCGAGAGCTCCTTGAGGGTGAGGGGATACACAATGGTCATATCCTCCAGGGCAGGGTCCGAGAACACCACCCAGGGCTGGAGGCGCAGTTTGCGGGCCACGTCTTTACGGAGGTCCTTGAGCATAGAGAGCAGCACGGGGTCTCCCCCGCCGCCTCCGCGGACGGATGCGCCGTCATCATCATCCTCATCCACACCTTCCGAGAACACGCGGTCTTCTACCATAAGGACCGTCTTGGGGTTCTTGATGAACTCTTCTCCGGACTCGGTGACAAAGATGAGGCCGTAATTTTCTATATCCTTATCCAGGTAATGCAGGATGAGTCCCTGGTGGATGACCGTGGACCAGAAGCGGACGTCGTGGTCTTTTCCGGCGCCAAACAGAGGTAACTCGTCGTGCTTGTACGACTTGATCATGGCAGTGGTGACGCCCGCCAGGATGGCTGCCAGATGTTCCAGTTTAAAGCGCTCCGGCAGGGACTGGATGAGCTCAATCACGAGGCACAGCTCTTCCTTGCCGTCGAAACGCTTCTTGGGATGGAGGCAGTTGTCGCACGCGCCGCAATTATCTTGCAGATAATCTTCTCCGAAATAATTGAGCAGCAGCTTGCGTCTGCACTGGCTGGACTCGGCGTAAGCTACCGTTTCGTTAAGCAGCTGCTTGCCAATCTCCTGCTCTGCTATGGGCTTGCCCTGCATAAACTTTTCCAGCTTCTGGATATCCTTGTAGCTGTAGTAGGTGATGCATCGGCCCTCCTGTCCGTCTCTGCCGGCGCGACCGGTTTCCTGGTAGTAGCCTTCTATGCTCTTGGGTATGTCGTAGTGGATGACAAAACGGACGTCCGGCTTGTCAATGCCCATACCGAAGGCAATGGTGGCCACAATGACGTCTATCTCTTCCATCAGGAACTTGTCCTGGTTTTCGGCCCTGGTCTTGGCGTCCAGGCCGGCGTGGTACGGAAGGGCCTTGATGCCATTGATGGAGAGCATCTGGGCCAGTTCTTCCACCTTCTTGCGGCTGAGGCAGTAGATGATGCCGGACTTGCCGGGGTTCTGGCGGATGAAGCGGATGATGTCTTTCTCCGGCTCCACTTTGTCCCTTACTTCGTAATAAAGGTTGGGCCTGTTGAAGGAGGACTTGAACACCGTGGCGTCCTGGATGCGGAGGTTCTTGAGGATATCGCTCTGCACCTTAGGAGTAGCGGTGGCCGTAAGGGCAATGATGGGGGCCAGCTGAATCTCTTCTACGATGGAGCGGATTTTCCGGTATTCGGGCCGAAAATCGTGACCCCACTCAGAGATACAGTGAGCCTCGTCTACGGCGTAGAAGGAGATTTTGACCTCCCGCAGCAGGGCTATGTTTTCTTCCTTGGTGAGGGACTCCGGAGCGACGTACAGGAGCTTGGTAACGCCGCGGCGGAGGTCTTCCTGGACCTCTGCCAGCTGGATGCGGTTGAGGGACGAATTGAGGAAGTGGGCAATGCCGGCGTCTCCGGCCTCGAAGCCGCGGATGGCGTCCACCTGGTTTTTCATCAGGGCAATGAGCGGCGAGATGACGATGGCCGTTCCCTCCATAATGAGAGCCGGAAGCTGATAGCAAAGGGACTTGCCGCCGCCCGTGGGCATTAACACAAAAGCGTTATTGCCCGCGATAAGGTGGTTGATGATTTTCTCCTGGTCGCCTTTAAATGCGTCGTAACCGAAGAAAGTCTTCAGTTTTTCGTGCAATATGACAGATTGGGCGTCCATTAGCTATCAGTTTTTTCGCTTGTTGGGGTTAAATTTAACAAATCCAAATCAAAAAAGCAAACGAATTTGGAACCTTATGTATTCTCATAAAAAATGTGTATCTTTGCAGATTGAGCGATTTAGAGCTCTTAAAAAAGATTATTAAGTATCAAAAACATAAGAAAATGAAACTTCAGAAAATTCTTCTCGCCGCTTCCGCCGCTTTGCTGGTGGTTGCTTGTGGCACTCCCAAGGTGGAGGGCTCCAAGGCTGTTCAGTCCCTTCTCCCTTCCAAGGGTGAAACCGATTCCACTTCCTATCTCCTGGGCGTCAACTTCGGCCTGGTTATTACCCAGAACGGTTTTGGCGACCTTAATATGGCCCAGGTAGAAAAGGGTATGAAAGACGCCCTGGGCGCCAAGGAAGGCCAGCCTATGGACTCCGCTTTTGTAAAGCAGTTCAAGATTGACCCCAACCAGATGAACGAAATCATCAACGGTTATCTCCAGAAGCGCACCGCTTACGAAGGCGCCCTCAACAAGGAAAAGGGTGACAAGTTCCGCAAGGAATTCGCCGTCAAGAACAGCGCCGATTCCACCGCCTCCGGTATCGTTTACCTGATCCAGGATTCCGGCAGCGACGTTCGCGCCACCGACGACCGCGACACCGTGAAGGTGAACTACCGCGGTACCACCATCGACGGCAAGGAGTTTGACAAGAACGACGGCATCGAGTTCCCTCTCAACCGCGTTATCCGCGGATGGACCGAGGGTATGAAGCTCATCGGTGAAGGTGGTAAGATCACCCTCGTGATCCCCGCCAACCTCGCTTACGGCGAGCGTGGACCCCGTGAGATTGGTTCCAACTCCACCCTCATCTTCGACGTAGACCTCCTGGAGGTTCACCCCTACAAGGAGACCGTCGTCGAGACCGTTGCCACTCCTCTGAAAAAGAAGATCGTTAAGTAAGATGGCACTGGAACTGGAAGGCACTCTTCGCCAGAAGCTGGGCGTACAGTCCGGCACTTCGGCCCGCGGCCCCTGGGCCAAGCAGGAATTCATTGTGGAGTTTCCGGACGGCAACTTCACTTCCCAGGCCTGCTTCACCGCTTGGGGACAGGATAAAGTGGCCGAACTGGACAAGTACCAGGTAGGAGACCGCGTAAAGGTTTCCTTCAACCTCAAGAGCCGTGAGTTCAACGGCCGCTGGTACAACGACCTCCAAATCTGGCGCATCGCTCCCGCCGGAGAAGCCCAGCCCGCCGCTGCGGCTCCCGCCTATGCACCGGCCGCCCCCCAGGCACCGGCTCCTATGGCCCCGGCACCCACTTTGGACGATATGCCAGCCGACAGCGGTCCAGAAGATGACCTCCCCTTCTAAGCACTAAAAAACCTTCGGCATTTACCGAAGGTTTTTTGTATCTTTGCGAACTATGACAAATATCAGTTTCAACAATAGATGGGTACGGCTGGTGAAAGACCTGCTGTTTGCCGCTTTGTGCCTCTGGTTCCTTACCTTCCGGAGCTTTTTCGCCGTCATCATTGGCGTACTTGGACTCTGCTGGTATGGCCGTGACGCCTGGTTCCAGATCAAAGCCCTGTGGCAGGAAAAACACTTTGTACCCCAGGACAATCCCATCTCCCGTCCCACCACATCGGCCGATGACGGCAAGATTACCGTAACCCGGGACGCCAAAGAGGTAGATTACGAAAAGGAATAAAGAATGATTCCTCAGGAGACAGTAGACCTTATCCTGGACACCGCCCGTGTAGAAGAGGTGGTGGGAGACTATGTGACGCTCAAGCGCCGCGGAGCCTCCCTGTGGGCCTGCTGTCCCTTCCACAACGAGAAAACCCCGTCCTTTGCCGTCACACCCTCCAAGGGCATCTACAAATGCTTCGGCTGCGGCAAGTCGGGCAGCGCTGTGGGCTTTGTGATGGAATACGAGCATATGACGTATCCCGAAGCCCTGCGTTACCTGGCCAAGAAATACAACATCGAGGTCAAGGAAGAGGAAGAAACGGCCGAACAGATAGCCGCCCGTCAGCGCAGCGAAAGCCTGATGGCGGCCTCGGAGTTTGCCTTTAACTTCTTCAAGGAGCAGCTGATGGGACCGGAAGGAAAGGCCATAGGCTACCAGTACTTCCGCACCCGCGGCCTGCTGCCGGAAACCATTGAGAAATACGGCCTGGGCTGGGCTCCCAAATCCAAGGAGGCCTTTACGCAGGCGGCCAAGGCAGCCGGTTACAAAGATGAGTATCTGCTGGAAACCGGCCTCTGCAGCCAGTGGGAAGACGGCTCCCTCCACGACCGATTCTACGACCGCGTCATCTTCCCCATCCACTCGGTGAGTGGGCGCGTGATTGCCTTTGGCGGCCGCACCCTCCTCAAGGAGAAGAGCGACAAGATAGCCAAGTACGTCAACTCCAAGGAAAGCGAGATTTACGTCAAGTCCCGCTCCCTGTACGGCATCTGGTTTGCCAAGAGCGAGATAGCCAGGCAGGACCGCTGCTACCTGATGGAAGGCTACCTGGACGTATTGTCTATGCACCAGGCGGGCATCCTCAACTGCGTAGCCTCCAGCGGCACTTCCCTCACGGAGGAACAGATCCGCATTATCAAGAAGTTCACGGAGAACATCACCATCATGTACGATGGAGACTCCGCCGGTCTGCACGCCGCCATCCGTGCCATTGGAATGATCCTCAAAGAGGGTATGAACCCCCGCGTGGTCTTCCTGCCGGATGGAGACGACCCTGATTCCTTCTCCCAGAAACATACCCTGGAAGAAATCCAGGACTATATCCGGGACAACGAAAAGGACGGCATAGCCTTCAAGACCAACCTCCTGTTGGAGGAAGCCGGAGACGACCCTCTCAAGAAGGCCAACCTCATTAACGAGATAGCCGATACGGTGGCCGATATACCCGACGCCATCAAGCGTCAGGTGTATGTGGACACGGTGGCCCGTCAGTTTGGAATAGAGTCCGACATTATCCAGCAGCGGGTTCGAAAGACCCGGGAGAAGCAGGCCCTGGACGAGCGTGTGGCCCGCGACCGCGAACAGCACAGACAGCAAAGAGCCGAAGTCGAGGAACCTGTTACCCAGGAAACCACAACCAGAAGACTTCTGGAAGAAGACCAGATTCTGGCACCGTCCGAGCGTGAGCTGCTGAGCTTCATCCTTCGCTATGGCCGCACTCCCCTGCAGTTTGAGACCGACTCCGAGTTCTTTGACCCGGAAGGGGCCCAGACAGTGGCCGATTTTATAGATTCGGCCCTCTCCTCAGACGACATCCACTTTGGCAACAAGGCCTATGAGGCCACGTACAATGCTTACTTCGGCCTGTATGACCAGGGCCTGGAGCAGGATGCCATTGTGCTGGCCCTCCTCAACGGGGAAGACCGCACCGTGGCCAACGTGACCGGAGACCTGGCCACGGAGAAATACGAACTCACCGTCCACAACTTTACGGACGCCCTTACCACCACGGATTCCTGGCTGGTGACCTACGTTCCCAAAGCTATCCTGGTATATCACGACAAAAGAATTCAGGCCCAACAGGCCGACATTTCCCGTAAACTGAAAGACGGGGTAAGCACTGAGGAGGCCGTTCAGCTGATGACCCGCCTCACCCACCTGAATGAAATCAAAAAGACCATCAATATCAAACTTGGAAGACTGAAGAAATGAGCTACAAGAGAACCCTCGTGACCTGCGCGCTTCCCTACGCCAACGGTCCCGTCCACATTGGCCATCTGGCCGGCGCCTATATTCCCGGAGACATTTACGTCCGTTACCTTCGTATGCGCGGAGAGGACGTGGTCTTTGTCTGCGGCTCCGACGAGCACGGCGTGCCCATCACCATCAAGGCCCGCGCCAATGGCGTTACCCCTCAGGACATCGTGGACAAGTACCACAAGGTAATGAAAGACGCTTTTGCAGGTCTGGGAATCAACTTTGACATCTATTCCCGCACCTCTTCGGCCGTGCACGAGAAGAACGCCTCCGAGTTCTTCCGCAAGCTCTACGACCAGGATGATTTCATTACCCAGGAGAGCGAGCAGCTCTACGACGAAGAAGCCAAGATGTTCCTCACGGACCGTCTCATTGAGGGTACCTGCCCCAAGTGCGGCAACCCCCACGCCTACGGAGACCAGTGCGAGAAGTGCGGCAGCACCCTGAGTCCCGAAGAGCTCATTGACCCCCGTTCCAAGCTCAGCGGCAGCATTCCCGTCAAGAAAAAGACCAAGCACTGGTACCTGCCCCTGAACCAGTACGAGCCCTGGCTGCGTGACTGGATCCTGGAGCAGCACAAGGAGTGGAAGACCAACGTGTACGGGCAGTGCAAGAGCTGGCTGGACGGCGGTCTGCAGCCCCGTGCCGTTACCCGTGACCTGGATTGGGGTGTGCCCGTTCCGGTAGAAGGGGCCGAAGGAAAGGTCCTCTACGTATGGTTCGACGCCCCTATCGGCTACATCTCCAACACCCAGGAGCTGCTTCCCAACAGCTGGGAGAAATGGTGGAAAGACCCCGAGACCAAGCTGGTGCACTTCATTGGCAAGGACAATATCGTGTTCCACTGCATTGTGTTCCCGTCTATGCTCAAGGCCTACGGAGACTACATCCTCCCGGACAACGTGCCCTCCAACGAGTTCCTCAACCTGGAAGGAGACAAAATCTCCACGTCCCGCAACTGGGCCGTATGGGTACACGAGTACGAGCAGGAATTCCCCGGCTGCGAGGATGTGCTGCGTTACGTGCTCACCGCCAACGCCCCTGAGACCAAGGATAACGACTTTACGTGGAAAGACTTCCAGAGCCGCAACAACAGCGAGCTCCTGGCCGTCTTTGGCAACTTTGTGAACCGCGCCGTGGTGCTTACTCACAAGTACTTTGGCGGTGCCGTTCCGGAGAACAAGAAGCCCGAAGCCATTGACAGGGAGACCCTGGAGGCCCTCAAGCCTTGCAAGGAAGCCCTGGAGAAATACATCGAGACCTACCACTTCCGCGAAGCCCTCAAGGAAGCTATGAATATGGCCCGTATAGGCAACAAGTACATCTCCGATATGGAGCCCTGGAAGGTAGCCAAGGAAGATATGGACCGCTGCGCCAGCATCCTCTACATCTGCCTTCAGATCTGCGCAGACCTCGCCATTGCCTTCGAGCCCTTCACTCCTTTCAGCGCCGAGAAACTGCGCACCATCCTCCGCGTGGGCCTCAACGCCGGAACCGACCACCGCGCCGGAGAAGGCACTCCCACCGTGAACTTCTTCAAGCCCGAGGAAGGAAAGGCCGTGCACACCCGCCCCGCCACGGAGGCCCTGGTACTGGACTGGAATATGCTGGGCAACGCCGAGCTCATTCCCGCCGGTCACCAGCTGGGAGAAGCCGTGCTGCTGTTCCGCAAGATTGAAGACGAGGAAGTGAACGCCCAGATTGCCAAGCTGGAAGCCATCAAGAAGGCCCGCGAAGAGGCCGAGGCCGCCAAGGCCGCAGAAGAAGCCGCCAAGAAGATTGAGCCCCAGAAGGCCGAAGTCACCTTTGACCAGTTTGGCGCCATGGATATCCGCACCGCCACGGTGCTGGCTGCCGAGCGTGTACCCAAGACGGACAAGCTCCTCAAGCTCACCATTGACACGGGCATTGACCAGCGCACCATTGTCTCCGGTATTGCCGAGTACTACAGCCCCGAAGACATACTGGGCAAACAGATCTGCATCCTGGCCAACCTGGCTCCCCGCACCATCCGCGGCATCGAGTCCAAGGGCATGATCCTGATGGCCAAGCAGGGAGATGGCAAGATGCGCTTCATCACGCCCCAAGAGGTCGTCACCAACGGCGCCCAGATAGGCTAGACGTTCCCCCTCGTGCGCAACTTTTAAGGAATTGACAGTTCCGCGCCGGTAGTTTTATAAGAATTGTAACTGGTCCCAGTCCGATTTTATCGTACATTTGGACCAGTTACTTTTTTTAAACACTACTGCCATGAAAAGAATTCTAACCGCATTAACACTGGCATCGGCCCTGCTGCTGGCCGCTCCCAAGGCGCACGCCTTTGGAGAAAAGCCCGATCCCGCAGGTACCATCCGCGTGGGAGCCCATTTCACTTTCGGTCAAATCAATGCCGGAGGCTTCGGCGCGGCTGTCGGCGGCAATGTCTTCGGGGAGTACGTCATTACGGACAAACTCTGGATCGGCCATCTGGCAGGAGGTCTCACCGCCGGCTATTCCTATCACAAAAACACCATACGGTACACGGAGTTCTCTGATTTCGGAGACGGCTGGGACGACCAGGACACCTTCAAAGAAAGCAGGATCTATTTTGCTCCCCGTGTCACGTACGGAATCAACATCCTTGAGAAACTGGAAGTCCATGTAGGCGTCATGGTGGGCGGCGGCCTGTTCATCAGCAAGAGCGAGTACGACTCGCACCCCAACAAGAGCGGCATGTTCTGCTTTGCCTTCATCAACGGCGTCCGCTACAGCTTCACCGACCACCTGGCCGCCCAGTTCGAGTTCAACCCCGGCTTTAACGCTCCCCTGGCAAACCTGGGTATCGTCTTTAAGTTCTGATAAATATTGATACTGCTTAGAGGTCCGCTGGAGAAATCCAGCGGATTTCTTTATCCCTGCGCCACCAGGTTAGCTGGCGTTTGGCGTAGTGGCGGGTGTTGGCCTGGATGTGGGCGATGGTGGTGTCCAGGTCGTATTTGCCGTCGAAGTATTCGAACATTTCGCGGTAACCCACGGTCTGAAGGGCCGGGAGGTCGCGGTACGGGAGCATGTGGCGGGCTTCTTCTTCCAGACCCTGGTCCATCATTTTGAGCACGCGGGCATTGATGCGCTCGTAAAGCTCCTCACGGGGACGTTCCAGGCCGATTTTTACAATCTCGAAGTCCCGTTCCTTGAACTGGCGGGTCTTGAAGGAGGAGAAGGGCTTGCCGGTATACATACTCACTTCCAGGGCGCGGATCACG
>JAEEQI010000064.1 GCA_016285215.1 Bacteroidales bacterium
GGTGCTGGGCTTCGAAGATGGCTTCGGCCTCTGCCGAAAGCAGCTTCTTCTCCGTAAACGGAAGGTCCAGAGCCACCAGGCGGCGCATCTCGTCGCGCAGGCGCATAATGTCCTCATCGGAAATCTTCTCTGCGCGGAGCTTGCAATAATAGCCGCTGGGCAAGGAGTGGTTGATCTTGAAAATCTTGTCCGGGAACAGTGTGCGGGCCGCCCGCTGGGCCAGGAAGCCCAGGGAACGGAAAACGGCACGTCGTCCGTCGGCGTGATTATAGCCTATGAACTCCACCTCGTGGGGATAATAGACCGGATAGCTGAGAGACTCCAGCTTGTGGTCCACAAAAGCCACCAGTACCGGGTATTCCTTTCCGGTCTTGGGGTCGGTTACAATAGGCGGAGCAATGGCCCCGATGGTGGTACCGGGGTCCACTTCAAACAGTTTTCCGTCGTTTACACGGGTTAACTTGATCTTTTCCATTTACTTTTCTCTGAGACTCAGGGCAAAACCACCGCCGCAGGCCATCTTGATGGTCATGCTGTCGGCGCTGGTAACCATACTCCTGGTAATGGTATAAGCCTGGCGGTTGGTTATGCAGTCGGCGTCGGGGGCGTCGGCATACAGCGTAGCTTCATACTCCAGGCCGGGGGTAAGGAAGTCCAGCTTCACGGTTACTTCCCGGGCATTCTCGTCCGTTACGCCGCCCACAAACCACACATCGTGCGGGCGGGCCTTGGCCAGATCCTTGGCCGTAGCGTTCTCCGGAAGGGCATACACAAACTTGGCGGCACCGCTAACCACATCCTTCTTGCCGTCGGGCAACTGGGCCAGACTGCGGGCCGAACTATTGAGGCTGGAAAGCCGGGGCTTGCGGGCCGTCACAATCACGTCTCCGGGTTCGGCCAGCAGGTAGCGGCTCTCTTCCCAGTCAACGGCCACGTCCTTGATGAACTGGAAGGCATCCTTGAAGCGGTCGTAGTGCTGGGGATAGTCGGCTGCCATCTGCAGCGGGGAGTAGAAGGTTACATAAATGCCCAGCTGCTTGGCAATGGTGGTGCGGATCTGCTCGTCGCTATGCTCGTTAAAGGTGGAAATGTCCGGCTCAAAGATACCGGGTGTAAAGTCCATAGGACCGCCCTGCAGACGGGTGAAGGGCAGGATGGTCACGTGCTCGGGCGGGACGTTCTCCTTGAACTCCGTACCCATAGCGGACTCGTTGCCAATGTGGTTGGGATAGGTGCGGCACAGACCGGTGGGACGGGCCGCCTCGTGGGCGTTGACCATAATATGGTACTTGGCCGCCTCACGGATGGCATAGTTGTAATGGTTCACCATGGTCTGGCCGTAGTGAGTTTCTCCAAAAGGAATGATGTCTCCCACATAACCGCTCTTGACGGCATCGTAGCCGTACTTCTGCATAAGCTCATAGGCGGGCTTCATCCAGCGCTCATAATTGGCAACGGAAGAAGACGTCTCGTGGTGCATAATAATACGGATACCCTTCTCGTGGGCATACTTGTTAAGGGCCGGCAGGTCGTAGTCCGGATAAGGGGTGAGGAAGTCAAAGACAAAGTCCTTCTGACCGCCAATCCAGTCTTCCCAGCCTTCGTTCCAGCCTTCCACCAGAATGGCGTCAAAGCCGTTGGCGGCGGCATAATCAATGTACCGGCGCACGTTCTCGTTATTGGCCGAATGGCGTCCGTTGGGCGTGGACTTGGCATAGTCGGTTACGCCCAGCCGCACGGCGGGATACTGATCCGTATAGGACCAGGCCTTGCCGCCGGCAATCATCTCCCACCAGACACCCATATACTTCACGGGATGGATCCAGCTCACATCCTCCAGGGCGCAGGGCTCATTGAGATTGAGGATGATACGGCTGGCCAGGGCTTTCTCTGCGCTGTCCACCACCATAATGGAACGCCAGGGCGTGTGGCAGGGCGTCTGCATATGGGCCATCCAGCCTTCGGCGTCCGGGGTGAGCCAGGTGCGGAAAGTCATAGTGGCGGGATTCAGGTTAAGGCCGGCCACGGGATAATTCTCCACAGCGGCCTCGTGCAGGTTGATGTACAGGCCTTCGTCGGTCTTCATCTGGATGGACATCTGTACGCCCGTCTTGGAGAACATCTGCTGCGAGGCATTACCCGCCAGCTTGTTATTATTGTACCAGTTCTCGATTCCGCTCAGGCGCGTGGTGTTATAGGCATATTCCTCGGTATCGTAGTCTCCGGGAATCCACCAGGCCGTATGGTCTCCGGCCATAGCGAACTCCGTGAGCTCGTCCTTGATTACAAAATAGGTAAGGCCGTCCTGCTCGGGGAACTCGTAGCGGAAGCCCAGGCCGTCGTCAAAGACGCGGAAGCGGAGCAGCATTCTTCGGCCCTTTTCATTCTTAAGGGTGACCGCCAGTTCATTATAATGGTTGCGGATTTTGGCTTCTTCTCCCCAGACCGTCTCCCAGGTCTCGTCAAAGGTGGAACGCTCTGCCTTCTCCAGGGTGAACCCGTCGTAGAGGCTTTCGGGGGCACCATAGGTCTTGATGGCCTTCTCCTCAAAAGACTCCTTCATACGAGGTCCACGAAGTTCCACGCCCAGGCGGGAGGGCAGAATTACGTCCGTCTCACCGCGCTTGAGAGAATACATGGGAACGCCGTCCACAACGGCCACCTTCAGTTCCAACTGCCCGTCGGGGCTTTGAATCATCTGAGCATCTTCCGGGAAGGAAGAGACCGCCGTGGTCACGCAAGCGACAAGACCCAAGGCAGCAACAGCCAAAAGAAAAAGCTTCTTCATAAACGTTGGTTATCAGTTATTCGCATAAAATTACGAATAATCCCTCTGATATCCAAACTTTACTGCCTCTGACGGACGGCTTCAAAAAGGAGAATGGCGGCCGAAACGGACACGTTGAGACTGTCCAGACGGCCCAGCATAGGAATACGGATATGGGCCGAAGCCGCCTTGCGCCAAAGGTCGGTGAGACCCGTGGCTTCGGTGCCCATCACCAGCGCCGTCCCCCGGCGCATATCGATGTCATAATAAAGGGAAGAATCCTGCAGCTGCGCCGTCAGGATCTGGATTCCACGCTCCTGCAGGAACGCAATGGTCTCCTCCGAAGACGCCGCCACCGTGGGCACCGTAAACACGGCCCCAATGGAAGCCCTTATGAGATTGGGGTTGTAAAGGTCTGTAAGCGGATCGCAGAAAATCACCGCATCCACCCCCGCCGCATCGGCACTTCTGAGCACGGCACCCAGATTTCCGGGCTTCTCCACACTCTCCAGCACCATAATCAGCGGATTCTCCGGCAGCTTCAGGTCACTCAGCTTCAGCCCCTTATACTCCACCTCCGCAATAATCCCCTCCGTGCTTTCCCTATAAGCCACCTTCCTATAAAGCTGCTCCGGAATCTCTATGACAACAACATCGACGGCACTAGATTCGGCGGAAAATTGGTTTTTCGCAAAGCCTTGCGAAAAATAATTTTCCACAAACTCGGTGGTATCTGATATGTCAGGACAGTAAAAAATGGTCCTGACAGTATATCCTGCTTCGAGGCAGTGTTCGAGTTCCCTTCGGCCCTCCACCACAAAAAGCCCTTGCTCCTTCCTGGCTTTCGATTTTTCCTGGAGAAGGAGCAAGTTCTTGATCTTCGGGTTCTGGGCCGAAGTTATGGTCTCAATTCGCATTAGAATTTCTCGGGACGCATCATCGGGAAGAAGAGGACATCCTGGATGGACTCCTGACCCGTCATAAACATAGTGAGACGGTCAATACCGATACCGATACCGGAAGTCGGAGGCATACCGTACTCCAGGGCGCGGACAAAGTCGTAATCCACGTACATAGCTTCGTCGTCACCCTTGCTCTTGAGGGCAGCCTGCTCCTCGAAGCGAGCCAGCTGGTCCACGGGGTCATTGAGCTCGGAATAGGCGTTGGCCAGTTCCTTGCCGTTGACAAAGAGTTCGAAACGCTCGGTGAGCGTGTCGTCGTAGCGGCAGCGCTTGGTGAGCGGGCTCATCTCCACGGGATAGTCAATGAGGAAAGTGGGCTGTACCAGGTTCTTCTCCACATATTCGCCCACAATGGCGTCGATGAGTTTACCAACACCCATTTCCGGAGACACCTCCACGTTCAGTTTCTTGCAAACCTCGCGCAGCTGCTTCTCGTCCATGCCCTTCACATCCACCCCGGCGTACTCCTTGATGGCATCCAGGATGCGCAGACGGCGGAAAGGTCCCTCGAAGGAAATCTCGTTGCCTCCGATGGTCTTCTTGACGCCGCCGGTGGCTTCGGCCACTCTCTGGAGCATCTTCTCCGTGAACTCCATCATCCAGAGGTAGTCCTTGTAGGCGATGTACATCTCTACGCAGGTGAACTCGGGGTTGTGGGTCTTGTCCATACCCTCGTTGCGGAAGTTCTTGGCAAACTCGTATACGCCGGCAAAACCACCCACGATGAGGCGCTTGAGGTAAAGCTCATTGGCAATACGCATATACATATCCACGTCCAGGGCGTTGTGGTGCGTGATGAACGGACGGGCCGTGGCACCACCGGGGATGGCCTGCAGAATGGGGGTTTCCACCTCCAGGCAGCCGGCCTCGTTGAAGCACTGGCGCATAGTGTTCACAATCTGGGTGCGCTTGAAGAACACATCCTTCACCTGGGGATTCACCACCAGGTCCACATAACGCTGGCGATAACGCAGCTCGGGGTCTTCGAAGCTGTCGTGAACGGTTCCGTCTGCGTCCGTCTTCACAATGGGAAGCACGCGGAGCGACTTGCTCAGAACGGTGAGTTCCTTGGCGTGAACGGACAGCTGGCCCGTCTGGGTAAAGAAGGCGAAGCCCTTGATGCCCACAAAGTCACCAATGTCCAGCAGCTTCTTGAAAACGGTGTTGTAAAGGGTCTTGTCCTCTTCGGGGCAAATCTCGTCCCTCTTCACGTACACCTGGATGCGGCCGGCGTGGTCCTGCAGCTCCATAAAGGAGGCGGCGCCCATAATGCGGCGGCTCATGATTCGGCCTGCGATGCAAACTTCCTGGAAGTTGCCTTCCTCGGGTTTGTAGCCTTCTGCTATTTCTACGGTGGTGGTATTGACGGGATACATCGGGGCCGGGTACGGATTGATTCCCAGCTCACGAAGTTTATTCAGCGACTCTCTTCTTCCGAGCTCCTGCTCGTTAAATTCTGCGTATGCCATATTCTGCTTTTTCTAATAACTTGCAAAGATACTGATTTTTTCGCATCTTTGCCTAAAAGAAACGGACTATGAAAAAAGCTTTAATAAGAATCCTTTGCCTCCTGCTGGGCGTGAACGTTTTCACGGCCTGCTACGGTCCCTATCGCGGACCGGAAACGGAACCGGAATCTGAGATGATTCAGCAGGAGCTGGAAGCCCTTGAAAAGGCACAGCAACCTCAAGTAGATGAGCCGGAAGAGGAGCCCCAAACCCCTAACCAGGAATAATGTTCCTCCGCAACCATCTTCTCAAGTGGGAATCCAGGGTGCACCCCCTCAGGCAATTGTTCTGGGAGTGCACCCTTCGCTGTAACCTGCGGTGCCGGCATTGCGGAAGCGACTGCACGGCTTCGGCCCTTGCACCGGATATGCCCTTTGAGGACTTTGAGAAGGTGCTGCTGCGAATCCGGGAAACCTATGACCCCAAAGACATCCTAATCATCTTCTCCGGCGGAGAACCGCTCATGAGAAAGGACCTGGCCTCCTGCGGCCGCCGTGTGCAGGAACTGGGGTTCCCCTGGGGCCTCGTCTCCAATGGCTGCCTTATGACCCCGCAGAAGGCCCTGGAACTGCTTAAGGCCGGCATGCGCGCCGCCACCATCAGCCTCGATGGCCTGGAAGAGGAACACGACTGGATGCGCGGAGTCCCCGGCACTTTCAAGCAGGCCGATACCGCCATCCGCTACCTTGCCTCCGTCTCTTTCCTGGGCTTCGACGTAGTCACCTGCGTCACGCTGAAAAACTATGGCCAGCTCAATCAGATAAAAGATTATCTCATAGACGCCGGCGTCAAGGCCTGGCGCATCTTCACCGTATTCCCCGTTGGGCGCGGCGCCACCGACCCAGCCCTGCAGCTCACTTCAGAGCAGTACAGGGGCCTGATGGAGTTCATCATCGCCTGTAGAAAAGAGGGCCGAATCAAAGCCAGTTACGGCTGCGAAGGCTTCCTAGGCCCGTACGAAGGAAAGGTCCGGGATCATGTCTTCTCCTGCCAGGCCGGCCTCAGCATTGCCTCCGTACGCATAGACGGCGCCATTTCTGGCTGCACCAGCATCCGCGCCTCGTACAGCCAGGGCAATATCTATCAAGATGATTTTGTAGACGTGTGGGAACACCGCTTTGGGTTGTTCCGTGACCACACGCCCTTCAAGACCGGCCCCTGCGCCACCTGCAAGTGGTGGAAGCAGTGCCAGGGCAACGGCATGCACCTCCGTGGACAAGACGGAGAACTGCTGCTCTGTAATCTGGCTAAACTAACGGAATCCTAGAACGGGAGGTCGTCGGAAGGTTCGGCGGCGGGGAGGGGGCCCTGGTAGGCCGGGTTTACTGGTGCTGCCTGGGGCTGCGGAGCCTGAGGGGCTGCGGGCTGCTGGGCATAACCGCCCTGGTAACCGCCGGCCTGCTGCTGGCCCTGTTCACCGTCCGGACGTTTTCCAAGAAGCTGAAGAGTGTCCACCACTACCTCGGTGGTGTAACGCTTGTTGCCGGTCTGGTCGGTCCACTGGCGGGTGCGAAGACGGCCTTCTACAAAGATTTGGGAGCCCTTGTGGATGTACTTTTCGGCCACGTCGGCATTATTACGCCACAAAACGAGGTTGTGCCACTCGGTGTTTTCTCTGACTTCTCCGTTGCGGTCACGATAACGCTCCGAAGTAGCCAGCGGGAAAGAAGCTACCTTGGCATTGGCTGAAGGATTCTGGGGATTGGATTCGAGGTAACGTACTTCAGGGTCTTTTCCAACGTTACCGATGAGCATAACTTTGTTCAGTGACATAATTATATAGCGTTTAAAAGGTTTTCCATATTGGGTTTTTCTCCGGTGAAGAGCTCGTATCCGGCCGCAGCCTGCCACAGGAGCCAACGCTGTCCCGGGATATAAGCTTTACAGGGAAGACCGGAGAGCGCGGGCTTTTTGTACTCGGCTTCCAGCACCACCGATGCTGCAAAATTCAGGCCCGGAGGCACGGGTGCACCGCCCGGAAGCGTATAAATGATTACATCGGGCCGAAGGGCCTCCAAACCCTCCCAAGGGGCGGTTTGGCAGCCAAAATGAGCCGCCAGACCGGCGACCTTTTCTTCCGATCGGCCTGTTACACTTACCCGGCAGCCCAACTTCTGGGCCGCGACTATGGCGGCACGGGCTGCACCGCCCGTTCCCACCACCAGGGCATCGGCCACCGGCAGGCCGCATTCCTTCACGGCCAGGGCAATGCCGTCGACGTCCGTGTTGTAGCCCAATAACTTTTCGGCCCTTTTTACCACCAGGTTCACAGCGCCAATCCGTTGGGCTTCCTCCGACAGCACATCTACCTTTGCAAAGGCGTCCTGCTTGAAGGGCGCGGTGACGTTGATGCCGTCATATTGGGCCAGAAAGACCTTCCAGGCGTCTTCAAACTGCTCGCGGTCCACCAGGTCATACGGGTATCGGCCGTCGTAAGCGGCGGCAAACAGGCGCGGGCTCAGGGACCCCGCTACCGGATGACCAATGAGCGCGAACTTCATTTGTGGCGGAAAAAGCTTTCGTGGATATAGGAGACCAGACCGCAGACCGCCTGGGTAAGGACCTGGGACTCGTGGTTAAGCACGGCAAAGGCCATACAAGGGTCTTTGGGAATGCCCCAGAGCACCTGGAGGGCGCCGCTCACCATCCCGTGATAGATACCAAAGCCACCGGGGATGGGCACCATAGTACTGATGCTGCCCACCAGGGAAATGAACAGGGCGTCCACAAGGGTGAGGGAGCTGAAGACGGGCATATCCTTGAGTGCCTGCACTATGCTGGCGCTCATAAGCCAGTACAACGTCCAGATGAGGAAAGTATACAGCAGGAAGAGCCAGCCTCTCTTCATTTTGCGGAAGGAGCCCAGTCCTTCTCCAATGCCTTGGATGAAGGTCCAGATCCGGCCCCATACGCCGCCCTTGTTTCTCATACTCCAGAAAAGGGTCACGGCCAGGGCAACGGTCAGGATTACGACCGGGAAAAACAGGGCCAGCATCTTGCCTC
This sequence comes from Bacteroidales bacterium, assembly GCA_016285215.1. Next base: position 8,241 of record JAEEQI010000064.1, read on the forward strand.
CCCAGGAGAAATTGTCCGTAAAGAAGGCTCCAAAATCGTCCCACTTGAGCACCAGCACCAGGGCGGTGATGAGGCCCACAAACAGCATATCCCACACGCGCTCCGTCACTATGGAGCCCAGGGCTTTATCGGCCGAAAGGAGGCGCTTGCCCTCCTCATCCTTGGAAGAGTTCTTGACCACATAGGCCAGGCGGACCACTTCTCCCACGCGGGGCAGGAAGAGATTGACGGCGCTGCAGATGTTGTAGGCGTTGAAGCAGGTGATGATGGACGTCTTGGGATCCAGGGGTGCCAGGAGCATTCTCCAACGGAGACCCCGGATAAATAGAGACAGGATACCCAGGCCGATGGAAACCAAAACCCACTCCCACTTACAGTGCTCCAGGGCCAGCATAAACTGGTTCCAGTCTATACTGCGGAAGCAGAAATAGACCAGGACCACCGCTACGGCCGCCCAGAACAGGTATCGGAGGGTATTCTTGGTTTTCTTTTCCATCTGTAGACAAAGGTAATGGAAAATTGTCAAATAATGGCTAAATTTGTGAGCTAAACCTCGTTTGTATGAAATCCATCCTTGGCATCGGTAATGCCCTTACCGACATTCTGGCCGTCCTCCCGGACGATTCCCTCCTGCGCAAATTCCATCTCCCGCTGGGCAGTATGCAGCACGTAGATATGGAAACCGGAGACCGCATCTGGGAAGACCTCAAACAGTACGGTGTCAAGTACGTTCCGGGCGGCAGCGCAGCCAATACCATTACCTGCACGGCCATCTTCGGTATGCCCTCCGGCTACGTGGGAAAGATAGGAAACGACGACCTCGGAAACCTCTTCAAGAGCTCTATGGAGCAGTTTGGCGTGAAGGCCCAGATGCTCTACGGTACCAAGTCCAGCGGCCGCTGTATGGTCTTCATAACGGGCGCCAACGCAGAGCGCACGTTTGCAGACTATATGGGTGCCACCCTGGAAATGGGCCCGGACGACCTGGATCCTTCCTTCTTCGAGGGTTACGATTATTTCCACATCGAGGGTTACCTGGTGCAGAACCAGGAGCTCATCTCCAAGGCCGCCCGCCTGGCCAAGGCCGCCGGCTGCACCATCTCCATTGATATGGCTTCCTACAACGTGGTGGAGTCCAACAATACCTTCTTCCACAACTTGGTAGAAAACTACGTGGACATTGTCTTTGCCAACGAGACCGAGGCCAAGGCATTCACCAAGAAAGAACCCCAGGAGGCCATTGTAGAACTGGCCAACCTCTGCAAGATAGCCGTGGTAAAAGTGGGCAAGGCCGGCTCTATGATCAAGTCCGGAAACGAGTACCACTTCATTGAGCCCTGGCCCGCCAAGCCCATCGATGCCACCGGCGCCGGAGACACCTATGCCGCCGGCTTCCTCTATGCCCATTCCCTGGGCCTTCCGCTCAAGGTTTGCGGAGAAATTGGTTCCATCATTGCCGCCAAGGTGGTGGAAGTCATTGGAACCAAGATTGACATCCCCCGCTGGAGAGATGCCAAAGAAGAAATCCGCGCCCTCATTGCCGCCAACACCCCTGCCTACACCGACCGATGAAAAAGTATATCTGGGTATTCCTCATTGCTATGGTTCCGCTCATCGAAATCCGCGGAGCCATCCCTTATGCCGTATTCTGGGGCCTTCCCCTCATTCCCTCCATCATTGTGGCGGTCATAGGCAATATGGTCCCTGTCCCTTTCATCTTCCTCTTTGCCCGCAAGGTGCTGGAGTGGGGAAAGGATAAGAAAATCATCGGCCCGTTCTTTACCTGGTGTCTCGAAAAAGGAGAGAAAGGGGGCCGAAAGTTGGAGGCAAAGGCCGGCCGAGGCCTCTACTGGGCGCTGTTCCTGTTTGTGGGCATTCCGCTGCCCGGCACCGGCGCCTGGACGGGTATGCTGGCCGCCAGCATCCTGGATATGGACTTCAAGAAGAGCACTATGGCAGCCCTGGGCGGTGTCCTCCTGGCCGGCGCCATTATGCTCACCGCCTCCCTCCTGGGACTCGGTGCCTATAACCTGGCGCAATAGTCCTTTCCGTTCTAACTTACGGCAAAAGGGTCTCCAACTCGGCTATTTGTTCGGGGGTAGTGGCCCAGCTGGTGGCGAAGCGTACCACCGCGCGGCCGTCCGAAAGATACTCCCACACTTCATAAGCCACCTTACCCTCCAGGGCCTTGGCCGCGGCGGGGGTAAGGAGGATGAACTGTTGGTTGGTGGGAGAATCCAGGAAGAGCTCGTAGCCCTTGTCCAGAAACAGCTTCTTTAACTGCATAGCCAGGTCAATGGCGCCCTGGGCAATCTTGAAATAGAGTCCGTCCGTAAAAAGCGTGTCAAACTGGACGCCCAGCAGGCGGCCTTTGGCCAGCAGTGCACCGTGCTGTTTGACCATAGTGAAGAAATGCTCGGGAGCCTTTCCGGAAGGGAAAACCACGGCTTCTCCGCAGAGGGCGCCCACCTTGGTGCCGCCAATGGTGAACACGTCGCAGAGCCGGGCCAGATCCTGAATAGTGATATCGCAGGCGGGGCTCATAAGGCCATAACCCAGACGGGCACCATCTACAAACAGCGGCAGATGATACTCCTGGCAAACGGCGTAAATGGCAGACAGTTCGGCCTTGGAATAGAGCGTACCGTACTCCGTGGGGAAGGAAATGTACACCATACCGGGGAAGACCATATGGTCGTAGGAACCGTCGGCGTAATACCCTTCCAGGTATTTCTTAAGATCTTGGGCCGACATTTTGCCTTCCCGCTGGGGCAGGGTCAGAACCTTGTGGCCGGTGTATTCCACGGCGCCGGCTTCGTGCACGGCAATATGGCCGGTCTGGGCCGCAATCACGCCCTGGTAATCCCGGAGCATAGTGGCAATGACGGTGGAATTGGTCTGGGTGCCGCCGGTGAGGAGGAATACCTCGGCCTGAGGGCAGCCCACCGCCTCACGGATGCGGGCCCCCGCCGAAGCCGTGAAACTATCGGCCCCATAACCGGGCTGCTGTATGAAATTGGTAGCCAGAAGGCGCTCCAGAATAGCCGGATGTGCGCCTTCGTTGTAGTCGCAGGTAAAAGAAATCATAAGTTCGCTATGAGTTCTACGGGACAATGGTCTGACCCGAAAATTTCGTTGTGTATGTCGGTAGAGACTATGCTGTCCCTAAGGGATTCCGATACTACAAAATAGTCTATGCGCCACCCCACGTTCCGCTCACGGGCGTTCATACGGTAGCTCCACCAGGAGTACTTGGCCTCCTCAGGGTGCTGATACCGCCAGCTGTCCACGAATCCGGCAGCCAGCAGTTCCGTAAACTTGCCACGTTCCTCGTCTGAGAAACCGGCATTGAAGTGGTTGGTAGAAGGGTTCTTGAGGTCTATCTCCTCGTGGGCCACATTGAGGTCTCCGCACATAATCACCGGCTTGGGAAGGGCCTTCAGATAGTTGCGAAAGGCATCCTCCCACTGCATACGGTAATCCAGGCGCTTAAGGCCGTCCTGGGAATTGGGGGTATACACGCACACCAGGAAGAACTTCTCATACTCCAGGGTAATCACTCTCCCCTCCTGGTCGTGTTCCTCAATGCCCATTCCGTAACGCACGGAAAGCGGCGTATGCTTGGTGTAGATGGCCGTACCGGAGTAGCCTTTCTTTTCTGCGTAGTTCCAGTAGGACTCATAGCCCAGGAACTCCAGGTCCAGCTGTCCGGCCTGCAGTTTGGTTTCCTGCAGGCATACAAAATCGGCGTCCAGGTCCGTGAAAATATCCGCGAAACCCTTGCCGGCAACAGCCCTGAGGCCATTTACATTCCAGGAGATAAACTTCATACTATTCCAATGTCCAGGTTGCACCTTCCTTGGTGTCTTTCACCGTGATGCCAAAGGAGGCCAGGAGGTCGCGGATGCGGTCGCTCTCGGCCCAGTTCTTCTCTTCACGGGCCTTCTTGCGGGACTCCAGCACCAACTGCATCACGCCTTCGAGGGCCTTCTGGGCCCGGTTGGAGGCTCCGGCTTCCTCGTCCTGGAGACCCAGGACACCGCCCACTACC
>JAEEQI010000065.1 GCA_016285215.1 Bacteroidales bacterium
ATATAAATAAATTAAAGTTTAACCAATAAAATCGGAATCCATTTTTATTTGGATTTCAACTGGAAAAACAATATGTAGAACAGTCTGATAATCAAGAAAAAGGAAAGAAATAAAAAACCAGGCGGCCGGGAAGGGTCGCCTGGTTAGGGAATAGATGGGCCAAACCTTAGATGGGGTTGGCTCTCTTGTTGTAGTTGGCCTCGGCGAGAGGGACGATGGGACCGCGGAAGCGGCGGGTGGTACCCTTACCGCTGGGGGTGAAGATCACATCGGCCTGGTTGTCGCCCTTGCGCATCGTGATCTTGTAAATGCCTTTCCACATACGGCCGGTGACATTCATAGTCAACTTGACGTTGCCCTTCTTGTCCACGTTTACCTCGTATGTAGTGGCTTCACCGATATTGTTTTCTCCGTTGTCCGTAATGAAACGGCCGCAACCAAACACATTATCACCTTCCGAAGAAAGGAAATAGTTGTTGTTGTCGTTGCTTTCCGTCTCACCGTCGGCATTGGTATACTCATCGGGAACCAGCACCCAGGCCTTGGCATTAAGGGCTGCCAGGGTGGCATCATAGCGGGCCTGAGCCTGTGCGGCCTTCTCCTCCTTGGACAATTTCTGTCCAAGGAGAGGAAGAGCGCAAAGCGTCAGGGCTGCAATAAGTGCAAGCTTTTTCATTAAAGTCAACGTTTACTACCCCAGAGGGTGATTCCAGCCTTCGGGCTTCCGCCAACAATACCACGGTAAATATGGTTCATACCGGTACCAATATAGGTGGTCCAGTAGTCGTTAGCAATGACTACATTGCCCTCCTCGTCAATACCGCGGAACCAAAGCTGTTCGTTACCGCTGGAGTTGAAGGTCTCTTTCCAGACCTGGATTTCCTGGCGGATGGTGGCTTCACCAAAGGCCACAGGGTCGCCGATATTCTGCCAGTTGCCGTCGGCACCGCCACGACCGGTAGCACCTTTGGACTTATCGTGGCACCACTGATACTGGATCTTTCCAGGATAAGGAGTGCTGGCGTTGCCCTTGAAAGCAAAGTTATAGAAACGGATCGTTGCCAGTGAATCGGAATCGAAAGTACTCAACTGAGGAGTTCCAGGATTCACCACAAACGGATATTCGGCGTCCAATACCACAGGAGCAGCTTCCAGATCAGAAACAATAACGATAAACCTTCCGGAACTCAGGTTAATGGTCTGTTCATACATAACCTTATCTGCATTGAAGAAAGTAATCTTAACAGGACCGGCAGGGACAGAGAAAAAACGAGTCGTAACCGTCGACTGAGTAGAAGTTGATCCGGCAGGAATACCATTGGGAAAGACACTATTAACAGCAACAGATCCAGCGCCAGTAGCACCGTGAACCAGTTTGCCATTCAGGTAGCAAGAATCGATACGGGTAGCGGTACCCGCAGCCTTGGGGACAAAGTAACCAATCTGGAACATAGCGTTATTCCCCACGGGGTCGCTGTCTGCAAAACTCATGTCGTGCTTTTCACATGCGATGAATGCAAGAGTCGCGGCCAGAAAGGCTATAGTATATTTCAAATATTTCATGATTCTATCAATTAATTACAGAGTCGCAGGAATATCGCCAGGGTAGGCAAACCAAGGGATAGAGCACTGATAGTTGTCGGCAGCACCGGAAATGGGTTTGAGCGCCTTAAGCGAATTCAAATTCCACATATACTCGGAGTTGTAGCGAGGACGAACACGGTAACAAGGAGATCCATCATTACGGGAGTCATAATTACCACGGCGATCTTCAACCTGAGCAGGAGCCAGATAGAAACCCTTGTAAACCTTGGTAGGATCGGTATCCCACTTCTGGTCTACGCTGGAAACATCCCAACCGTTACCCTTGGTAGGATAATCGCCGGTGTACTTGATGTCATAGTGGTACTTGCGGAGATCGGTCCAGGCCTCAAGGGCACCCCAAGGCCAGAGGGCAACGAACTTCTGCATCATGATGTGGGAGAGGGTGAAGTCAGCCTCGGAAAGGCCGTTCACATAAGGACCAGCAAGATAGTCGGAAGCCATAGCGTTGTAAGTAGCCTTGGCAATGGCGCTACCGCCGGGCAGGCCGCCACCCACTACATTCTTACCAGCAGCATCCGTGAGAGGCTTACCAGGGTTGAGGTAGTTGCCGGTGAATTCCATATCCAGGGCCACACCCTTCTTGAAGGCGGCCAGGGCTTCACCCTTGCGGTTAAGTTTCCAGTAGGCTTCAGCCACCTCGAACTGAATCTCGGAAGCGGTGAGGAGGATATAAGGAGCATCGTCACGGAAGATCCAGCGGCCGCTGCCTTCTACCGTGGTAGAAGGAGTAGCAACGCGGAAACCATAGAGGTTGGGAGCCGTACCGTTAGGGCCGGTGGAGCCGGTGAAACCGGAACCAAAATACACCCAATCCATAATGGCATTCTTGTCTTCCATCTGGTCATAGTATTGACTGTCCACGGTGCTGAGCTTGGCAGCAGCACGGGGATCATAGTGACCGGCCACCTTGGTGGTGTCGCAGATGATCTGCTTGGGGTTCAGCTCAAATTTGGTACGCTTGGAAGTCTTTCCTTCGGCAAGCTTTACCTTGTCACCGGTGGCTTCGTCGTACTGGGGAACGGTACCGGTCATAATCTCAACGATAAAGTCGGACTGCCAGTAGCCGTTGGTGAGGTTGCCACGATAAGTACCCCAGAAGTTGTTGTAAGCACTGAACTGAGCATCGGCTCCGCCGCCGCCACGAGCCACGGTGAAGTTGTCAGCGTTGCTCTCGATTGCCAGGGCAGCGTGGGACAGAAGTTCCTCAGCATACTTTTCGCTAAAGTCCTTCTTGTTGGTCAGGGCAGCCAGGTCGCTCACAATCACGGAGTGGGCAAACTTAAGCCACTTGGCTTTGTCACCCTTGTAGACCAAGTCTCCCTTGGAGAGATAGGTACCGTAGTCGCTGTTGTCTTCCATCTCGAGGTAAGTGATGGCAGCTTTGGCCCATTCACGGGACTTCTCCATCAGGGTGTACTCGTAATCATAGTCGTGAGCCAGGCGGCCGGGTTCAAAGACCTGAAGAACAGGGGCGTCGGCGTGGTACTTGGCGATGCAATCCCAGGAGAAAGCCTTGATTGCGTAGCCAATACCGGCCAGGGTCCACTGCTCGGCTTCGATAGCCTGGTTAATCATATTCTCCAGGTTCATACCCTGAAGCCAGTAGGTCATACGCCACATTTCACCGGCGGCATCGGAGCCGGCATTGTAGTAATGACCAGCAAAGTTAGTATAACTGCTTGTACCCATCATCTGAGTGAGCGGTCCCAAGGCACGGATGTCCCAGTAGCAGCCCTGATAGGCAGACAGAATGCCGGGCAGATACAAGCCGGCTTCCACATAGTCCGGGGCGTCCTGGTTGGTGTTAACATCCAGATACTTCTGGCAACCGTTAAAACTGAATACGGTTGCAGCAAGGAGGATAACAGATATAATCTTTTTCATGGTCGCGTTCAATTAAAAGGTCAAATTGAAACCGAAGGCAAAGCCACGAGGGCTGGGGAAGCCCCAGAGGTCGATACCTACGCCACCGGAACCGCCCAGGGAGGCGGAGTTGGAGTTACAAACAACGTCGATACCGGAGTAGTTGGTGAGGGTCACGAGGTCGGTACCCTTTACCCAAACGCTGGCAGCGGAGAGGAAGTTCTTCGTTGCGTTCTTGAGCCACTTCTGGGGAACGTTGTAGGAGAGACGGACCTCGGAGAGACGGAGATAGTTCACATTCTTCTCCAGCCAGTCTTCGTCGGTACCGGTATAAGTAGTAGAACCAACATTGCTATAGTCAACAGCAATGGTATTAACGGTAGGATTAGCAGTATTCTCCTTACCATCTTTGAGAACGCCCTTGAAGACAACAGGATTGGTATTCTCACGTAACTCTACAGACTGCCAGGAGGAACCGGTGCCCATGAGGTCACGCATGGTGCCGTTTACGACGGTAGCGCCAAAACGACCGGAAGCAACAGCGCTGAGACGGAAGTTCTTCCAGGAGATGTTGGTGGTAAGACCGAACTTGAGCTTGGGCTCACGGTCGCCCATGATAGTCCAGGTAGAGCTTACCATAGGGAGACCCGTTCTGGGATCGATAAGGACATCACCCTTTTCGTTGCGGTCATAGCCCTTACCGGTCATGGTGGTAATAGGGTTGCCCACGGAGATACCGTTACGGAGGTTACCGGATACCCATGTGTAGGCGTTATAGTACTCGGACACGTTCTCCGGGAGCTCGGTCACGCAAGAGGTGCTGTGGTCCATATTGAGACCCAGGTTCCAGCGGAGACCGTTGGTCAGACGGAGGATGTCGGCGTCGATGTGGAATTCCCAACCATTGGTGGTAAAGGTACCCACGTTCATATTATTGAGAACGAAACCGGTAGCATAGGACAGACGGAAAGCAGTGATGTACTGGTTTTCGCACTTGGTCCAGAAGTAAGTGAAGTCCGTGTTAACGCGATCGTTGAAGAAGCGGCCTTCGAAACCGATTTCATAGGAGGTGGTCATCTCGGGCTTCAGCTGCGGGTTAGGGCCATAGTAGCCATAACGGAAACCACCGCCGTAATCTTCCGTGGCCTCAAGAGCGGGATAGATGGAGAGCGGAGTTGCATCCTTACCAACCTGCGCGATAGCGCCGCGGAGCTTGAAGTAAGAGACAACATCCTGTTCCTTCATAAAAGGAAGCTCGGTGGCTACGAAGGAAGCCTCAACAGCCGGATAGAAGTAGTGGTTGTTGTCCACGGGAAGGGTGGAGGACCAGTCGTTACGGGCACGGAGCGTCAGGAAGGCCATGTTGTTGTAGCCCAGTTCGGCCTGGGCGGAGATGGCCTGGATGCGACGCAGGGTGGTCTTGGTACGGGTCTGAATGGTGGCAGGATCGCAGTTTGCCACACTGTAGAAGTCAATCACCTGGAAGTTGGAACCATAGACAGACAGAATCTTGGTGGCATTCTCCTTCTGGTGGTAACCTACCTGGGCAGAGAAGGTGAACTTGCCCCACTCGTTGTTGTAACCGGCCAGAACGTCGATGGTCTGGTCGCGGTAGGTGGGCTTGGAGAAGTTCAGGGAACCCTTACCGTAAGAGGCCGAAGTGGGATTACCATAATAAGGATGAGTGTAAACCTTGTACTCACCCACGGAGAAGTCCATACCATAGGTGCCACGAATGAAGGTGTGCTTGGTAGGAGTGATGTTCACATTGAAGGAACCCACCATACGGTCGACATCATCGTGGTTGTAGTTCTTATACAGGGCGAACATCGGGTTCAGGAGGTCAGTATCCGTGTAAAGCTCGGGACGGCTCATGGTTCCATCAGGATTGATGTAGTTGGACATATCGTCGTTCAGGGGCCAACGGGAAGCACGGTAGAGAACACCATACAGACCCTTTTCGGCCTTGGTGTTACCCGTGTGCATATACTGGAGGGAAGCGTTGAAGTTGAGCCACTTGGTAACCTGGGCGCTTCCGGACAGGGTGAAGTTGATACGCTGATAGTCAGTGGTCTTAATCACACCCTTCTGGTCAATGATGGAGGCAGCGCCACGGACGGTGATCTTGTCGGTACCACCTTCCACGGACACATTGTGCTGCTGGGAGAAACCGGTCTGCAGGAGAGCACCCATATTGTCATAGAGTTTCATGCCTTCCGGATAACGTCCACCGTAACGGGAAGTGTAATAATAGTTGGTTGTACCGTAGGCACCGTTGGCATACTTGGTCTGAATCTCAGGCAGGCCATAGGCTTTATCCCAACGGAAGGAGTTGCTGTAGGAAACCTTACCCTTACCGGCCGAACCCTTCTTGGTGGTGATGATGATAGCACCGTTGGAAGCATCGGAACCGTACAGAGCGGCAGCGGCAGCACCCTTCAGGATGGTCATGGTCTCAATGTCCTCGGGGTTGATATCGTTACCACGGGAGGAGAAGTCCATACCATAGCTGTTCACAGCGTCATCATACGCAAAGTCACTCTGGGTGCTGAGGGTGGTGTTGTTGATGGGAACACCGTCCACAACATACAGAGGCTGGTTGTTACCGGAGATGGAGGTAGCGGAGCGCAGGATTACAGAGGTAGAGGAACCAGGAGCACCACCGGTGGAGGTGATGGTCATACCGGATACACGACCCTGGAGAGCGTCTACGAAGCTTTCACGGCCAGACTCGGCAATATCCTGAGCCTTAACGCTCTGGACAGAGGCACCCACGGAACGGGCTACACGCTTCATACCGAACTCAGCAGTAACCGTAGCTTCCTGCAGACGTTCGGAATCTTCCAAGAGGGTAACGTTGATGCTGGTGCGTCCGCGAACGGGCACATCCTGATCGGCATAGCTAAGCGCCGAGTAACGGAGCGTAGCGTTGCTGGAGACGTTGATGGCATAGTGGCCATCCAGATCGGTGGTGACACCGGTCGAGGTCCCCTTGATCATGACGGCGGCACCCACGATGGGCTCACCGCTTGCATCAGTGATCGTTCCCTTCACAGTGATGTTCTGTGCAAAGAGGCTTGCACAGACAAGCAGCATAGCAGCTACTGCTGCCACACGTGCCATAATGCTTTTTTGAAGAGACATAAATTAGTTTGATTGGTTAATAATATAGGTAGTAAGTGTATGATACAAGAAATCTTTTCTTCAAGAACTGAAGAAAAGAACATAATTTGACCTCCCTTGTAGCTTCAATATTTCCGAATATTTAGTTAATAAATAGGTTGTGTGCTAAAATATTAGCAAGCTTAGGTTGTCGGTTTTAGTCAATTCGCGGAACAAATATAATCTCTTTATACTAAAGAGACAAGAAAAAAGTAAATTTTTTTATTTATTATAATCAAAAAAGGGCCGCTATTTGCACCAAAACAAAAACAAAATTTTTTAAAAAAGTCTTGCTTGTTTAGTGAAATAGCTCTAAATTAGCAACAAATTTGGCTAAAGCCTAAACCTAACACTACCTATATTATTAACCAATCGTTATTTTATGAAAATGACAAAGCTTTTTGCTGCATGCGCTTCGGCGTTCCTTTTCTTAGGAACCGCTTCGGCGTATGCCGTCACGTCCTCCAATGAGGTTGTGGCCGATCAGCAGCAGGTTCGCATTTCCGGAACTGTTGTTGATGCTCAGGGCGTTCCTGTTCCGGGCGCCAGTGTCATCATCAAGGGAACAGCCACCGGCACCATGACGGACGCCAAGGGCGTATTCACCATCTCCGTCCGCCCCGGCGCTTCCCTTGAAGTTTCCTGCATTGGCTACACCACCGTCGAGGTGGCCGCCAAGGAAAACCTCCGCATTGTCCTGCAAGAGGACCAGGAATTCCTGGAAGAAGTCGTCGTCGTGGGTTATGGCACCCAGAAGAAGGCCAACCTCACCGGCGCCGTTTCCACCGTTGACGTAGAAAAGACGCTGGATGGCAAGTCCGTATCCAGCGTAGGGAAGGCCCTGCAGGGCGCCGTTCCCGGCCTCACCATCATCAATGACAATGGTGACATCAACTCCGAACCTACCATCGTAATCCGTGGTATCGGAACCCTCTCCAATAGTGGAACCTCCACGCCACTGTATGTAGTGGATGGTGTTCCCATGGACAACCTGTCCTACTTAAACCCTCAGGATATCGCCAGCATCTCCGTCCTGAAGGATGCCGCCTCCTCCTCGATCTATGGTACCCGTGCCGCCTTTGGTGTAGTTCTTGTGACCACCAAGAGCGCCACCACCTCCGAAAGAGCGGTTGTTTCCTATAACAACAACTTTGGCTGGAGCCAGGCTACCGACCTTCCCGACTATCCCAACGTTATCCAGCAGGTAACCGCCATGACGGAAGCCAACAAGCGTGCCGGCGTGGAGTCCGAGCTCTTCGGCATGTATCTGGATAGCGAGCACTTCCTGGAGATGGCCAACAAATGGCAACAGAAGCACGGCGGAAAGGCTCCTTACCGCGAGATGGTCTGGGGTGATGACTATGATGCCCAGGGCTACTATGCCGACTGGGATGTGAAGAACATCATGTTCAACAAGGCCGCCCCCTCCCATAACCACACGCTTTCCGTTCAGGGTGCCACCGAAAAGACCAACTACTACATGTCCGTTGGTTACAACAAGGAACAGAGCCTGATGAACTTCAACCCCGACAAGGTTCGCAAAATCAACGCCACCGTCAATGTATCGGCCCAGGTTCTCAAATGGCTGAAAGTCGGTGCCCGCGTGAACTTCTCCAATAAGATTTACAATTATCCTTACAGCCGTGGTGCCAGCTCTTATCAGTACCTCTGGCGCTGGGGCTCCTTCTTCGGCCCTTACGGATACTATGTAGACGAAGACGGCACCCAGTATGAAGCCCGCACGCTCATCGGCGCCCGCATGACCGGCGCTCCCAGCAACCAGACCACCATGAACCTGCGTCTGGGCGGCTTCCTCAAGGCCGATATCGTGAAGGGTCTGTCCTTCAACGCCGACTATACCTTCACCGACAAGGTAGGTCGCTACAAAGGCCCCGGCTACCCCTCCTACGTGCTCAACACCTGGGGTGTGAACCCTAGCGTGAGCAATATTGCAGGTGCTACCACCTGGATGGAAACCAGCCGCGACTTCTACTACAACCATTCCGCCAATGCATACTTCGATTATGTATTGGACATCCGTAACAACCACCACTTCAACTTCAAGCTGGGCGCCAACCTGGACAAGAGCGAATACGAGTATCTGTACTATGAGCGCCACGCCCTGATGGACATCAACATGCCTGAGCTGGCCCTGTCCGACGAGGACTACAGCTATACTCACCGCCACACCCACAACGGTTCCCTCGGATTCTTCGGCCGTATCAACTACGACTATGCCGGCAAGTATCTGGCAGAGTTCAATATCCGCCGTGACGGTTCCTCCAAATTCCCTGCTAAGGACCAGTGGGGCACCTTCCTATCCGGTTCCCTCGGTTACCGTATCTCTGAGGAGAACTTCTGGAAGCCCATCAAGCCCATCGTGAATAACGCCAAGATCCGCGCTTCCTATGGCCAGGTAGGTAACCAGGAGGTAGGTAGCGACATGTTCCTGGAGACCATGACCAAGCAGACCAACGCCGTTAACTGGCTGGGCAGCGGCTCCTCCAAGTACGATTACTTCTCCGCCCCTAAGATGGTATCCGAGTCCCTCACCTGGGAATCCATCGCCACCACCAATATCGGTATCGACCTCGGCTTCCTGAAGGGAGACCTCAATGTTTCCTTTGACTGGTTCCAGCGCAATACCAAAGGCATGCTCGCCCCCGGTAAGGCCCTGCCGGCCGTGATTGGCGCTTCCGCCGCTTACGAGAACGCCGGTTCCCTGAGAACCCGTGGTTGGGAATTCAATATTGACTGGCACCACACCTTTGGCGAATTCAACGTTTACGCCAACGCCAATCTCTCCGACTACAAGACCATTGTAACGGAATGGGATTCCAACGACCTCATCAACAGCAACTACACCGGAAAGGAATATGGTGAAATCTGGGGCTTCGAGACCGACCGCTACTTCACCTCCGCTGCCGATGTTCAGAACTCCGCTTCTCAAAAGCTGCTGGAGAGCGGCTCCTTCCACTATGGCCCTGGCGACATCAAGTTCGTAGACCAGGACAAGAACGGTGAAATCAACTGGGGCAAGGGTACTCCTTCCGATCACGGAGACCTTATCAAGATTGGTAACAGCACTCCCCGCTACCAGTATTCCTTCCGCCTCGGCGGTTCCTGGAAAGGAATTGACCTGGATGTTTACTTCCAGGGCGTGGGCAAGCGCGACATGTGGACCCAGTCTTCCTTCGTAATGCCGTTCATGCGTGGTGTCGATGGCATCTACACCAACCAGATGAGCTATGTAACCGCCGACCAGGTGGCCCATGAGAACATTGACCAGAACGCCTGGTTCCCCGCCCTCTATGGTGGTGGTGCCGGTCAGGGAAACATCTCTTCTTCCATCGTTTCCGGTGGCCGTTACAACTTCTATCCCCAGACCAAGTACCTGGTTAACATGGCCTACCTGCGTCTGAAGAACCTCACCATCGGCTATACCCTCCCTCGTAACCTCACTCAGAAGATTTCCATCGAGAAGGTTCGCGTCTATGTGGCTGCCACCAACCTCCTGGACATCATCAACCACAACCATGGCACCGGCATTGACCCTGAAATCAATACAGGTGTAGGTTCTTATGCCAACGGTGTTTGGGGTCGTACCGAGCCTATTTACCGTACTTATTCTTGCGGCTTGCAGGTCACGTTCTAACCCATTAGTTGCATACGATTATGAAAAAATATATTATCATTTCCCTGGCTTTGGTCTTTGCACTTGTATCTTGCAAAAAGATCAACGAAGACATTCTGAACGGAGACCCTTACACTTCGTTCACCAAGAGCAATTACTTCACCAGCGAAAAGAATGTTGAGTTGTTTGCCAACTACTTCTACAGTGATTTCGCCGGTTACGGTAACTCCGGCAGTTACGGCACGTACTACTTCCCCACCCTCAACGACAACCAGACGCCTACTGGTTATACGGAGTGGAGCTTCACGTCCGTAACGGCCAACAATACCACCTGGAACGACAACTATTCCAATATTCGCCGCGCCAACACGCTCATCGAGGCCATCCCCGGCATCGCCAGCATGAGTGAAAGCGCCAAAAACAACTGGCTGGGTGTTGCCCGTCTGTTCCGTGCATGGTACCACTATAAACTGGTCCGCACCTTCGGTGACTGCTACTGGGTAGACAAGGTTCTGGACACCACCGACGAAGACATCCTTTATGGCCCCCGTCAAGACCGTGACGCCGTTATGGACAAGGTTCTGGAAGACCTGAACTTCGCCGTTGCCAACATTTCCATGAACGCTAGCTCCCGCACAGCCATCAACAATATGGTAGCTCAGGCCATGAAGAGCGAAATCTGCCTGTATGAAGGCACCTTCTGCAAGTATCGCTCTGCCAGCGACGGTCAGAAAGCCGCTGACGCCACCCGCGCCAACGCCTTCCTCACCGAATCCAAGCACGCCTCCCAGGCTATCATGAGCAACGCCATTTACGGCGTCAGCTCCAGTTATCGCGCCATCTACAACTCCTTAGATCTTTCCAAGGGCGAAGCCGCCAAGGAAATGATTCTCTACAAGAAGTATCAGACCGGTGCCCTCACCCACAGCCTTATTGACTACACCTGCGGTTCCACCCAGCAGAATGGTCTTACCAAGGACGCTTTCGATGCTTACCTGTTCACCGATGGCGAATGCCTGGCCAACACCACTATGGATAAGAGCGACCACGGTGTGAAGAAGAGCATTACTCCCGGAACCTACCGTGACGAAGGCAACTACGTGCTGGACATCTCCGGTGTTCTGGCCACCCGTGACCCCCGTCTGGCCGAGTCCGTGGACAACGTGCTCCTGCCTCCGGGACTGGGTTACCGTCGTTATCAGCTGGGCGCCGAATCCACCTGCTCCACCGGCTACGGTGTGCAGAAGTTCGACACCCCCCTGTTCACCGATGCTACTCTTCGTAACTCCATCGGCGGCGCCGAAACCGATGCTCCTATCTTCTGGCTCAGCACCATCCTCCTCAACTACGCCGAGGCTTGCGCCGAACTGGGCAGCATCTCCCAGGATGACCTGAACGCTTCCATCAACAAACTCCGCAGCCGTATCAACATGCCTGCTCTTACCACTGCACCCAAGGCCGATCCCGCCAACAACATGGGCGTAAGCAACCTGCTTTGGGAAATCCGCCGCGAGCGCCGCGTTGAGCTCATGTTTGACAACGACGACCGCTACTGGAGCCTCATCCGCTGGCACCAGCTGGACAAGCTTGATCAGACCAAGTATCCCAACCTCCGCAAGGGTGGCTGGATTGGCTCCGACATCTACAATGCCGACGCCGGTCTGAAGGACAAGACCACCATCGATGCCAACGGTTACATTGACTGCAGCAACGGTACTGCCGGCCGTAAGTACGACGCTAAGTACTACCTGGCTCCTATCCCTTCCGGTCAGAGCACTCTGAATCCTCAGATTGGTCAGAACCCCGGCTGGTAATCGTTACTGGCTCCTATAATCAATCAGGCGACCCACTAAGGGCCGCCTGATTTTGTATTATGGTATGGAATCTTACTTCAATGCTTGGGCCAGGGCCTCCCAATGTTCGGGGGTCATACTGCCGGGGGTGAAGAGGCAGATGCCGGCGGCTCCGGCTTCACGGGCGCCCTTGACGGCGGTTCCC
>JAEEQI010000066.1 GCA_016285215.1 Bacteroidales bacterium
TGCAATCTGGCTGTTGATAGTCGTAATGTTATTCTTGACTATTTCAAGGTTTCCGTTGATGGTAGCTATCTCTTCCCACGTAAGGGCAAGGACGTTCTGGATACCCTTCACGTCATTCTCAAGGGTCTCCATCTTGCCCTCAAGGTCTGTCTTCAGGGCATTCAGGTCTTCCATGATGAGCTTATACACCAACGTAAGCTTATCTTTGATCTGCTGCTTGACGGAACCTTCAACCGTCTCATCGCCATTCAGCATGTTTACGAGCCCGGTCAGATATTCAACCTGGCCGGCCAGTATGGCATCGTACGCCTTCAGCTCTTCTATGCTTTCATTGATACCCTGGATGCTAGTGTCCGTACTCCTCTTCCATACGCTGTGCTCCTTAAGGAAGGCGCCAAAGACTTCTTTGTCCAGTTTCTTGTTTTCGAGAGCCGGTAAATTGCCTTCCAGGCCTGCAATGGAGGCCTTGAGTTCCTCGATGACCTTCTCAATGCCGGGGATGGTCTCCTCGTTGAGCTTCTTGATGGCAGCCTCATTGGCGGCAATCCGCTCTTCAAGGGCGTCCAGGGTAGCCTTCACGGAGGCTTCCAGGGCGTCGGTGTAGGCCAGCGAAGCGGCCAGGTTGGCATCCACCTTTTCTTTCAGGTCCTCGATGTTCCCCTCCATCTCTTCCAGGGCGGTGGCCAGTTCCTCCACCGATTCTCCCAAGGCGTTCACGGCCGCATCCACCGCCTCCTTGCCAGTCTCAAACTGGGAGACAAGGGCTTCCAGGGCCACATCCTGGGTATCGTCTACCTCGGCCTGGTCTTCCTGGGCCTTCTTGAGGGCGGCCTCAAAACCGGCAACGGCGTCCGACACCAGCTTCTTATACTCGGTAATGGCAGCCTGGATATCCTTTTTATTGGCGGCAATGTCATCAGCGTTCTTGGAGATGGCGGCCATCAGGACGCTCTGGGCGCTCTTAAGGGCCTTGCTCAGGGCCTCATCCGCGGCAGAAAGGCTGGCATAGTCTTTCTTGAGCTGGGCGTCCAGAGCAACCAGCTGGGGATTAACTTCTTCTTTGTAAGACTGGATAAGATACTGCAGGGTACCTAACTGTGCATTGACGTCTGCTTCATTGGCGGCCACCTTGTCCTTCAAGGCAGCGAGTTCGTTCTGGATGCTGTCCATCTCTTCCCGGTTGGAAACGCAGGAGACAACGGCCAATGAAACGGCAAGCGCCACTGACACTATGGGGGAGAAAAATCTTTTCATAAAAAGCTTCGTATTGGTATTCATTAGTTTCTGGCTATAATTAGCCCTATACAAAAATAGCACATAGGTTGTTTTCCTATGTGCTAAAACTCAAATTGCCACGATTCAAAAAACAAAAAGAGCCTTGAAAACTTGACAATAAGTAAAAAAATGGTACCCGCACCATCACGGCGCAGGTACCAACGCTAAGGGATCAATATCAACACAAAGTTGTTTTTTACTGAACGTTAACCTTTACGGTATAGAAGTAATCCTTCCATGCAGTCTTGGCCTTAATCACAACCGTGTAAGGACCGGAAGCAACACCAAGGGTCACCAACTGGACCTGAGTGGGGGTATCACTGATGCCAAACGCATTGGCGCCATTAATACTCCAACCAGTGGTAGAAGTGCTTTCGTTAACGGAATACACGGAGAAATAGACGTGTCCGAAGATGTCAAGAATATTTGCATAGTAAGGAGGCATAGGAGTAGTACCACCATTTTGAGCATAGCCATCAGCATAGATGCTATTTCCCAAAACATCCTTCATCGTAAGCTGGACAAGCGCAGGAACGGTAGGAGCTGTAACGACAGTGGTTGCAGTAGGATCTACCTGAGTTGCAGCAATAGGATTGGACTGCTTGACAGTGACGCTCGTGATAGGAGTTTCTCCCACATACATCTTATCACTGCCGGGCACATAGAACTCCGTGTCACCGGACTTGATATACAGGGCACTCGTAACACCAACACTGGCAGCCTGACCATAGTACTCTACATTGGAAAGGCAAGGGAGCTCAGAAGTGCCGGTATTAGCCACCTTAATGTCCGTAGGAGTGCCTACCAGGCTGAATCTCGGAACAATCATGAACGTAGCCTGACCGTATTCAGTCGAAGGCTTATAGACATATTCGGAGGTACCCTCCTTGTACATTACCTTAACGTTGTTGAGGTTGTAATTGATCAAATCCAACTCCGTCTGAGCTTTGGTAATATGATCTGTAGCAGTATTCCACTTAATCGGAACCAGGAAGGAGTTGTCAGACGTGTTAAGACCGTACGTGACAAAACGATAGTCATACAAAGGCGTAACTCCGATAGGCCAGGTGATGATGATATTCTGACCTACATAGGTCTGGACGGTCAAGGTCCAAGGCTTTGCTTCACAGTCAGAACCGGTAGCCACCTGATGCAGAACAGCCGACTTCAGAAGGTTGTCCTTGGAGGTCATCTTGAAGGTAGGAGCTTCAGGCGTTGTAATGTCACGCTCAAAATTAAACTTGGTATCTAACCCGGAAGTAGACCACTTTGCTGTAGCTTGACCGAATTCACCAGCATCAGCAAAAGCAGCTGTCTTCTGAGCGGCAGAGGCATCCGCGAAGATATTCTGATTAACATAGGCCGTCATTAAGGCATCCGAGAAATCGTCAGACTTAATGGTATAATAATCGTCGGTCGAATTGAACTCGGGGGTCTTGAGCAGCTTCACCAACTTAGCCGGAGCCGTAATCTTGATGTCCTCGGTCTTGCGGTCCTTGGAAGTAATGGAAACCTTAGCAGTTACACCTTTAGTAGAATAACTGTTCTGATTATAGGTTCCAGTGTAAACATAAGATTTGCCCAATCTTTCGCCAGCAACCTCAAACTTAGTGAGGGAAAGCGTATGAGCGTCAGTACCGTCAATAGCATTAACCACGTTAAAGCTAACATTTGTAGGTAACGGGGTTTCAGCAGAAGCAGCGAAGGTCTTAGCAGCAAAGTCACTAGCCGTCAGACCATATACCTTGTTAGATCCATCCAATACGAGGTTCTCGTTGCCAACGGTTAAAGTAGGAGTGACAACAAATTTATCCAATTCAGGGGTTGCACTACCAGCACGTTCGTATGCACTTGCCCAACCACCAATATTATCATGATCCACCTTTGCATCCAGATCGTAAGTCCAGTTCATCGCGAAAGGAAGATTAATCTGGAAAGCGCCCTCGTGTCTTTTAAGAGCTACCAAGATTTCTGCATCAATCTGGGTTGTGCCATCAGAATAGGTATATCGATAGGCCTGTACTTTATCAGCAACATAAACAATAGGCGTATCAACAATATCTTTCTTAGCGTTTACCATATTATCCTTGTCACCGTCCTTAATCTTCACAGAGAACGTAACAGGATTCGCTTTAAGATCTGCAACGATATTCTTAGTTCCAGTCGCATAGTGTTTGACTGTTGTTTTGACAGTAGGCATGTCATAGCCCAAAGCCTTGAACTGGGAGCTGGTGCGAATTACACCCTTTTCATCCTTATAGGCCATCTCATATCCGTCAAAATAGGTGTAGGGCTTACTATCGGTGTACTCAATAGCAAGTCTACCTTCAACGGCCTCGGACGTGTTGTCAATATGAATTTTTGTTTCATAATCCACCTCTCCCGTGGTCACATTAGGCTTGTAGAGATAATCCGTAACAGCGGTAATGCTGGAGATTGCATGAAGCTTAGCCTGCACAAATTCAGAAGCCACGTGAACCTTAAAATCGTCGTTGTCGGCTCTGAGGGAGATGGCATACTCATCAAGTTCCTTATCAGCAATAGCCTTAGGCTTAAAGTTCTGGTGATCAAGGAAAAGAGTAATCTTACCAGTTGCTTCGTCACCGATAGCATTCTTGATGATGAGCTTGGGATCAGTAGCGGTGGCACGGGTCTGAAGACCGGATTCGATATCAAAGGTGAAAACAGGAGCAACACCTTCTTTAATGGCTTCATTGACAGCATCTGCCAGAGGCTTGGCCAGTTCTACAGGAGACACCTTATATACAATAGGGAAGCCCTGAGGAGAATTGTAAGCCTTATAAACGCCAGCAATGCTGGTGAAAGGAATACCAAACTTAAGGTCGGTATACTGAGGGACAAACACCAGGGACTGGATACGCTGCTGGAGCTTGCCAATCTCTTCCTGGAGTTTGGCGATATCCTCAGCATTCTTGTTCACCTTACCGGCCAGTTCGTCAATCTCGGTCTGGATGGAAGCACGGAGCTGCTCTACGGCATAAGCGATGGAGCCTTCGGTTTCCTTGTCACCGTTAATGGTGTCAATCTGATCCTTAAGGCCAGCGGTCAGTTCCTCAACAGCCTTCATCCGGCTTTCAAGGGCAGCCTCCAAAGCCTTGAGATCGTCCTCAAGTTTGGTTTTGGCATCCTGGAGGTCCTTAATGTCACCCTGGGCGGCAGCAATCTTAGCGTTGATATCCGTAAGTTCTTTCTTGACTTTGTCAAGATTTCCGTGGATGATATCAATTTCTGCATTGGCAAGATCAAGGGAACCCTTGAGACTCTTCACGTCAGTCTGAAGGGTCTCAATCTTGCCCTCAATGTCCGTCTTCAAAGCCTCCAAATCCTTGGTAATGCTTTCATACACGGCGGCGATAGCATCTTTGATCTGCTGCTTAACGGAACCGGGAACTACCTCGGAGCCATTGAGTCTGTTAACAAGATCCGTCAGTTGTTCAACCGAACTGCCAATAATACCATCATAGATCTTGAGCAGTTCAATGCTGCCATTGATGCTCTTGATGCTATTATCAATGGTGGCCTTCCATTCGGTGTGCTCCTTAAGGAATGCTTCAAAGACAGACTTATCCAGTTTCTTCTCTTCAAGGGCGGCTACATTGCCTTCCAGACCCACAATGGAGGTCTGGAGAGCCAAAATGGCCTCCTCAATTTCGGGGATGGTCTCCTCATTGAGCTTCTTGATAGCGGCCTCATTGGCGGCAATACGCTCTTCCAGGACACCAAGGGCGGCATCAACGGTAACGGCCAGGGCGTCGGTGTAAGCGTAAGAAGCGGCCAGGTTGTCATCCACCTGCTGCTGCAGGTCTTCGATGTCATCTCCCATCCCCTCCACGGCGGCGGCCAGTTCATCCACAGACTCGCCAAGGTTGCTGATGGCCTCATCAACAGCCTCCTTAAAAGTCTCAAACTGAGCAGAAAGGGCTTCGATGGCCATATTCTGAGCGCCATCAACCAGGGCCTGATCTTCCTTGGCCTTGGCCATAGCCAGTTCAAAGCCTTCAATGGCATCTGCTACCAGCTTCTTGTACTCGGCAATGGCAGCCTGGATTTCCTTCTTGTTGGCGGCGATATCGTCGGCATTCTTGGCGATAGCGGCCTGAAGAACGGTCTGGGCATCTTTAATAGCCTTGCTCAGGTCTGCATCCGCGGCGGAAAGATCTGCATAATCTTTCTTGAGCTGGGCATCCAAAGCAACCAGTTTGGGGTTAACTTCGTCTTTGTACGACTGTAAGAGATACTGTAGGGTACCAATCTGCGCCTTGACGTCAACTTCATTGGCTGCCACCTTGTCTTTCAGGGCAGCAATGTCGTTCTTGATGCCGTCAATTTCGGCTCGATTGTCCTGCGTACAAGAGACGACTGCCAGAGAACCGGCAAGGATCGCTAGTACGACGGGTTTAAAAATTTTTTTCATAATCAATAATGGTTATTAGTGGATAATAATTTTTTAGCTAGTAAGCGTTGTACAAAGTTAACACACAGGTTGTGTACCCGTGTGTTATTTTTAAAATTGCTTTGATTCAAAAAAGATAAAGAGCCTTTAAAACTTGACAATAAGTAAAAAAGGCTCTCAAAACTTGACAATAAGTAAAAATGGTGTCAAAAGGCTCAAAAATGAACGTTTTGTCTGTCTTTTGACAACTGATCCTTAAGCGCCTCCAACGAAGGGAATTTTCGCTCGTCTCGGATGCGGCGAAGGAAGCGAATTTGAAGAGGAAGACCGTAAATATCTTCGTCAAAATTCAGGATGTGCGTCTCAATGGTGCGCACCTTTCCATCCACGGTGGGGCGCATCCCAATGTTGCACATACCTCTATATTTATGGCCCAGCACTTCCACGTCTACAGCGTAAACACCGTTCTTAGGGACGAGCTTGAGCGGCTCGTAGAGTTGCATATTGGCTGTGGGGAATCCAATGGTCCTTCCCAGCCGGTTTCCGGACACTACCACGCCATACAGCCCGTACTCATAGCCCAGCATTCCGTTGGCGCGCTCCACGTCTCCCTCCTCCAGCGCTTTGCGGATCTGCGTGCTGGAAACGGCCCCGCCGTGTGCAAAATCGGGCAGTTCTGCACACGAGAGCACAGAAAAGTCCATCCGGTGTGCAAATTCGGGCAGTTTTGCACACGCAGACGCGGTCAGGTGATCGGAACCTATTCTGTTATCATAGCCCATAACCACCAGGGTGGCGCCGTAGCGGGTACGCAGGAGGCGGAGGTAGTCTTCGGCCTTCATAGCGGCAAACTCCTTGGTGAACGGGAGGACTTCTACCCGGTCGATGCCGTTGGCTTCCAGAAGCATCTTTTTCTCTTCAAGCGAGCTCAGGATCCTGAAATCGCGGGCATCTTGCTGGAGAACCGTTCTGGGATGGGGCCAGAATGTGACAACGATGGCCTCCTCTCCCCTTTCACGGGCAGAGGAGACCACGGTCTCCAATACGTGACGGTGGCCCAGATGGACCCCGTCAAAAAATCCTGTAGTTACTACAGCCACTTGACACACTCAAAGCTCTGACGGTGAGGCAGGAGTGCGTTCTTGGCAAAGACGCGGGCACCCACGTTGTAGGCACCGGTCTTTTCCGGAAGCACGTCCACGCTGTACTTGGCAACACCGTCTTTGAAGCTGTCCACTTTGCACTCCTGCACGTCTACGATGTGCAGTTTTCCGTGAACATCGGCCTGGGCAAATACGGCCTCAACGCCTACCTCGTCCGGGGACAGGGAGCCCAGCTGGAGCTCTACCTCGGCGTGGTACGGCTGAGACTGCGTGATATCGTACGTGGTGGCAGGCTGGGTACGGGATACCTGAATCACATTCTCCCATTCGCGGCGCACGTGGTTCTTCCAGGAAGCCAGTTCGCGGGCCTGCTTGTAGTCGTCGGCCACCATTGCGGCGGCAGCCTTGGACTGGGGCTCGTAGTACTGGTTGATGTAGTCCGTGAGCATACGGTTGGTGGTGAAGTTGCAGGCCACCTGGGCAATGGTGTTCTTGATATAGCCAATCCATTCGGAGCTTCGGCCCGTGGTGCGGTCTACATTATAATAGGCCGGGGCAATGTCGCTCTCCAGGATCTGGTAGATGGTGGCAGCATCCAGCTCGTTCTGGAAGTTGTCGTCTTCGTAGGCCTGCTCAATGGGAAGGGCCCAGCCGGCACCCGGCTTGTAACCCTCTACCCACCAGCCGTCCAGCACGGAGAAGTGCATAGTTCCGTTCATAGCGGCCTTTTCGCCGGAAGTACCGGAGGCTTCCTGGGGACGGGTGGGGTTGTTCATCCACACGTCCACGCCCTGGACCATACGCTTGGCCAGGGTAATGTCGTAACCGGGCACAAACACAATCTTGCCAATGAAGCGGGGATCCTTGGAGATGTCCACAATCTGCTTGATGAGGTCCTGACCGGCTTTGTCGGCGGGATGGGCCTTACCGGCAAAGAGGAACTGCACGGGCTGGGTGGGATTGTTCACAATCTTGTCCAGGCGGTTGAGGTCACGGAACAGCAGCGTAGCACGCTTGTACGTGGCAAAACGACGGGCAAAACCAATGGTGAGGACGTCGTCTCTCAGGTTTTCCAGAATGGTCACAATCTGGGAAGGGCTGTAGTGGTCGGATAGGGTCTTGTCCTGCAGGCGCTCGCGGATGAAGTCAATGAGCTTGACCTTGAGCTCCTTCTTGACGGACCAGACTTCCTTGTCCGGAACCTCATAGATGCCCTCGAAGCATCTCTTGTCGTAATGGTGGGTGGCAAACTCAGGGCCGAACACCTTGGCGTGTACCGGCTTCCACTCGGGGGCGCACCAGGTGGGATAATGCACACCGTTGGTGACGTAGCTCACAAAGAGTTCCTCCGGGAGGTAGCCCGGATACATATGGGAGAAGATGTCCTGCGACACCTTTCCGTGCAGCATAGAAACACCGTTCACATTCTGGGAGATGTTGGCGGCCAGGTTGCTCATAGAGAACTTCTCGTCGGGGTTGAGCGGGTTGTCCTTACCCAGCGACATCAGGGTTTCCCAGTCCACTTTGAGGCGGGCGGGATAATGGCCGATGTACTGGCGCAGCATAGCCTCTTCAAAGGCATCGTGACCGGCGGGAACGGGCGTATGGGTGGTGAACAGAGAGCTGGCTTTAACCACTTCCAGGGCCTCGGAGAAGTCCAGGTTGTCGTGCTCAATGTACTCGCGGAGACGCTCCAGGCCGATGAAAGCGGCGTGACCCTCGTTGCAATGATACACCTGAGGGTTCAGACCCAGCTTGCGGAGGGCGCGGATACCGCCCACGCCCAGCAGGAGTTCCTGCTTGAGGCGGTTCTCCCAGCTGCCGCCGTAGAGGTGATAGGTTACCTCGCGGTCTTCGGGGGTATTGGCCTCATAGTCGGTGTCCATCAGATAGAGGTCCGTTCGGCCCACTTCCACCTTCCAGAGGCGGGCGGTGAGGTTGCGGCCCGGGAAGGCCACGGACGTGGTGACCCAGGTACCGTCCTTGTCCAGAACGGGAACGGCCGGAATCTTGGTGAAATCCTGGGCGTCGTAATTGGCTACCTGATAACCCTGGGCGCTGATAACCTGGGTGAAATAGCCGTAGCGGTACAGCAGACCCACGGCCACCAGGTTGGTGTTCATATCGGAGGTCTCCTTGAGGTAGTCGCCGGCCAGGATACCCAGACCGCCGCTGTAAATCTTGAGCGACGTGTCCAGACCGTACTCCATGCAGAAATAAGCGATGGAAGGGTCTTTGCGCTGGGCCTTGGCGGCCATATAGGTATCGAACTCGTCCAGCACGGCCTTCATGCGGGCGAGGAAGTCTTCGTCTTCGGAGAGCTGCTGGAAACGCTTGATACTTACGGTATCCAGCACCACCAGCGGGTTGTGTCCACTGCGGTGCCACACTTCGGGATCGATGGACCGGAAGAGGTCCTTGGCGCTCTCGTTCCAGCACCACCAGAGGTTCTTGGAAAGCTTCTCCAGACGGGAAAGCTTTTCAGGGAGATGTCGGGTTACCAGAATGCTCCTCCAGTTGGGGCTGGTAACGTCGGCTTTAAAATACTGCATAGTTTTCTTTTGGGATTTGTAGGAGTCCAGCTGCGCCTTCACTTTTTCTAGGGCAATGGAATAGGCCTCCTGATAATACTTGATTTGGTTGTCCCAGAGGGCAATCTGGGCCACTTCCCGGGCATTCTCCCGGTACTTGCCGCGCTCCGGAAGCTCCAGGGCGGCAATCTCTTCCACGCGCTTTTCTACGCCGTCCACTACCTGGTCGTAGTTGTTGTCGTCTCGGTCCAGGACCGTGATGCCGGGATGTTTGCCCTTGTAGTGGGAACGCACCCACAGGCCAAAGCCGGCCAGGGTGGTGGTAAGGGTGGGGATGCGGAAGGCCAGGGCCTCCAGCGGGGTATAGCCCCAAGGTTCGTAGTACGACGGGAACATGGCCAGGTCCAGGCCGCAGAGGATGTCGTAATACCGCATGTTGAACACGCCATCGTCTCCGTTCAGGTAGGAAGGAATAAAGTAAACCTTCACCTTGTCCCCTATGGCATTGGTAAGTCCCCTCTCCCGCAGGTAGTGGGTTACCGTGTCGTATTCGGCGTTCATCAGGTAGTGCGAAACCTGGGTCTGGTACTGGGGATTGCCCTCACCGGACAGTTTGGCCACCAGTTCTTTGTCCGGGCCGTGATGGCCAGACGGGATCATGATGAAAGCCTGGATGCTTCTGCCGTCATAGCCGGACTTGTTGAGCTTACTCAGGGCGTCAATAAACACATCGATACCCTTGTTGCGGAACTCGTAGCGGCCGCCTATGCCAATGAAAACGGAGTTGGAGGGTACTTCCTCTGCGCACATGGCCGAAGCCACCTTGGCCAGGCGGTCGCGGGCAGCGTCGTGCAGGCGCACATACTCCTCGTCCGAGGCGGGCGTGAAGCTGTTCTCAAAGCCGTTGGGCGTTACCACGTCCACGGGACGCTCCAGGAACTGGG
The DNA here is from genome assembly GCA_016285215.1 of Bacteroidales bacterium. Next base: position 10,268 of record JAEEQI010000066.1, read on the forward strand.
CGCACTCCTTGGCGGTGATATCGCTCACGGTGGTGAAGACATCGGCGTTCTGGGCCGATTTCTTCTCCAGGGAATAGATGGCCATCACGTTGAAGCGGCGGGCCATCTCGTCTCCGTTATACTGAGTAAGGTTGTTGTAAAGGGGCAGGTTGTTGCCGGCCAGGCATCGGCCCATCATGGTGGCGTGCGTAGTGAACGCAGTGGCCACGGGAACGTCGGACTTCTTGAGGTACAGCACACCGGCACCGGTCTGCCACTCGTGGAACTGGGCCACTACCTTCTCCCCTCCCTTGAGGTTGTAATGGTAGAAGCTCTCCACCACGCGGCCGGCCAGATAACCGAACACGGCCGATTCCTTGTAATCCCAGTTGCCGGAGAGGGAATCCACTCCATAATCCTGCCAGAGCGCGCCCAGGATCTCATCGGCCATGGGAAGATGCTGCTTGTAGTCTACCAGGATGGCCACCGGGCTGCCGGGGATATTCCAGCGGCCCACGCGGAACACCAGACCTTCGCTGCGGGCCTGTTCCTTCCAGGAGCGGTACAGATGCGTATCTTCCAGGAAGTCCGGGTTGCCGGTGCGGTGCATCCACACGTCGGGGCCAATGAAAATATGACGGCGTCCCATCTGGGACTGTAAATGGAGGGCCTTGGTGGCAATCACGGTATAGATACCACCCACCTTGTTACACACCTCCCAACTGACTTCAAATAGATAGTCCGGCTGTAAAAATGCTTTCTTTTGTGTCATTGAGCCTTATTTCTTCTTCACCACTTTCTTCCGCACAGCAGGCTTGGGGGCCTTCTTAAGCTCCTTTTGAGCGGTTTCCTTCACATCCAGGGCCGCACGCTTCTCGTCCAGGCGGATCTGGAAGTCGGAAATCACATTCATATAGTTGATGAATGCCTCGTACGGGGTATCGTACGGGTTAAAGTATTTGTGTACCTCTCCGTCGGAGAAGAACTTGGTGCACATATAATAGAAATGGTCGCTTTCCTGGAGGTGGCCCCAGTCTGCGTACAGGTCTTCGTCGTTCACGATGGCCAGTTTCTCCGTCATGGCATAGACCTTCTTGAAGGCCTCGCTCTGGAGTTCATTGCCCAGCCAGGCGGTAACATCGCGCTCTTCATCGGCCCAGGAGATGGGATCATCCACGGCAATGTCGGAGACGGGTTTGTACTTCTTGGCTACCTCGGAAGGCGTGGCAAAGCCAAAGGTACCGTCCTTGAGAACGGCGGCCGGCAGGGCCTTCATAAACTCGAAGATGCCGGTATCCACGCTCTGGTGCTCTCCAAAGGTCTCGTAATCCATAAACAGGTTCACAATGTCTCCTTCCTTGGCGCTTTCCTTCATCCAGCCAACATACTGGTCTGCCGTTACCTTGTTCTGGTTAAAGCGGAAAGCTATATCGTCAGAGAGGGTGTAGTTGCGGAGCAGGAGCTTGAGCTTGGGCTGGGTCTCTCCGGTGTATACGTAGTTGGGGCTCTGCCAACCCATAATGTGGCGGGCGCCCTCGGTGAGCATAGTCTTGTAGCCCATATCGTATACCATTTCACCAATGCCGTTGGAGTAGATGAGCTCCGTGTTGCGGAAGGTGACGGGCTTGACGCCAAACAGCTCTTCAATAAGGGCCGAATGCTTCTCTACCTGGTGACGGAACTCCGACTCGGAGGCCAGGGAAGCCAGGGAGTGATAGTACGTTTCGGCCAGGAATTCCACCTTACCGGTGGCGGCGAGGGCCTTGAAGCTATCGATGACCTCCGGAGCAAAGCGCTGGAACTGCTCCAGGGCGCTGCCGGAGATGGAATAGGCAATCTTGAATTTACCCTTGTTCTTGGCGATGAGCTCCAGCATAAGCTGGTTCATCGGAAGGTAGCACTTCTGGGCTACGCGGCGCAGGATGGTCCGGTTGGCAAAGTCGTCGTAGTAGTGCGAATCTTTACCGATATCGAAGAATCTGTACAGGCGCA
>JAEEQI010000067.1 GCA_016285215.1 Bacteroidales bacterium
AGGAGTAATCTGCAGGGAGGCAGAGAACTCGGAACCGGTACGGGGGTAAATCTGCTGGTCGGAGGAGTTACGGGACAGGTTGATGGTATAGCTCAGGTTGTGGGATATACCGTCGTTGAAGGCGAAGTAGCTGTTGGTCCAGTTGGTGAGCTTGTAAGTTTGCCAGCTAAGACCGTTGTAAAGGACAAAGTAGTTATCGGGCCACTTGAGGCGGGTACCCAGACCGGCATTGAAACCGAACACCTCAAACATCTTGTCGGTGGACAGGATACCAATGGCCAGGTAGGAGTCCGTCATTCTGGAATAATACGTGGAGATGCTCAGGGAAGTAGGTTTCTTGCCAAAGAGCCAGGGCTCGGAGAAGCTGGCGCTGAGGGAAGTGTAGTACTTACCGTTGGTCTGGAAGCGGAACGAGAGGTTCTGGGCGTCTCCAAGCGGAACCGGACGCCAGGCGCCCTTCTCCAGCATACGGCGGGTAGAGAAGTTGTTGAAGCTTACACCGGCCGTGAGCACGAAGGTGTTACCGCCCCAACCGCCGGAGAGTTCCAGCTGGGAGGAGGGTTTCTCCGTTACATTATAAATAACGTCTACCGTGTTGCTGATCTGGTTGGGCAGGATGGAGTAACCTTCTCCCTGCTTCATAATGGCTTCCGGGTCAAACTGGCCCATAGAGGCAATTTCACGGATGGAACGTTCAAAGTCGGACTGGCTGAACAGGTAACCGGGGCGCGTCATCACCTGACGGCGGACCACACGCTCGTTGGTTAAGTCGTTACCGTTGATGATAACGTCGTTGATGGTGGCCGGCTTACCCTCGGAAATACGGATCTCGAGGTCAACGGAATCGTTCTGGATGTTTACCTCCACCGGCGTGAGCTGGAGGAAGAGGTAACCGTTGTCTCGGTACAGTTTGGATACGTCGTACTCGTTTTCCTTACCACCGCCCAGGAGGCGCTTGTTAAGGGTAACCATATCGTAGATATCTCCCTTCTTGACCTGGAGAATCTCGTTGAGAACGTCTGTGGAATAAACGGAGTTACCCGTCCAGGTAATGTTGCGGAAGTAATACTGCGGACCTTCGTCAAACTGCATATCAATGGCAAGGTGCTTGCCGTCGGGCAGGTAATAGATGGAGTCCTTGACCAGGCGGGCGTCACGGTAACCGGCCTCATTGAAGGCGTCCAGGACGGTCTTGCGGTCATTTTCGTATTCCTTTTCCTTGAATTTCTTGCTCTTGAAGAAGTTGTACCACTTGTTGGAGTGGGTCTCGCGCATATTCTTGGCCAGCTTGTACTCCTTCACGTGCTCGTTACCGGAAAAGTTGATGTTTTTGATACGGACCTTAGGGCCGCGGTTCACGTCAAAATTGACGCGGATGGCGCTGCGGATCATACTGTCCTTGACCACCTGGGCATCCACATCCACCTTAAGGTAACCTTTCTCCTTATAATAACGCTTGATAATATCGATGGAGGTATTCTTTACATAGTCCGAATATTCACGGCCGGGACGGAGGTTCAAACGCTCCTGGAGGTCTTTCTTCTCTCCTGACTTGACGCCGCTGTAGGTCCAGCGGGAAACACGCGGGCGCTCCCTGATGCACACCTTGAACCAAGCTGTATCAGCCGATGCGCTGAGGGAGTCAATGACCACGGCCACGTCTTCAAAATAACGCTGGGCCACCAGACGCTTGACAATGCCGGTTACATCGTCACCGGGGACGGTGATTTCCTGACCGGCCTGCATACCTGTGAGCTGAAGAATCTGATGCTCGTTGAAATACTGGTTTCCTTCTACGCCAACACCGCCCACTACATATTTCTTGGGACGGTTATAGTCTACTTCTATGCCGCTTTTCCCGCTCTGGGCCTTAAGGGAGACGGCCGCAAGCAGCAGGGCAGCGATGCAGAGTATCTTTTTTCCTGTCATTCCAGCTAAATTGTTATCTTGCAAAGGTAAGCATTTTATTTCACTTTTCCATAACGGCGGTCGCGGGCGGCATAGGCTTCCAGGGCCTCCATAAACTGCGCCTCGCGGAATTCCGGCCAGAGGACATCCGTGAAATAGAACTCAGAATAAGCGGTTTGCCACAGCAGGTAATTGGAGATGCGGAGTTCTCCGGAGGTGCGGATGACCAGATCCGGATCCGGGATGCCGGCGGTAACCAGGTAGGAATCCAAATCCTTGATTTCCATCTGCTGGAACTGCTCCGGAGTAAGGGTGGCGGCGGCCTTCTTGGCGGCCTGCATAATGTCCCACTTTCCACTGTAGCTCAGGAACATAATGAAAGTGGTTCCGTTGCATTGGGACGTGGCGCCACAGATGCGGTCAATGGTCTGGTTGAGACTGTCTCCCAGGCGGGCACGGTTACCCAGCACCACGAACCGGATATTGTGTTCCACAAAATTGGAAAGCTCGTGCTCCATAGCCTTCATAATGAGCTCCATAATGCCCAACACCTCTTCTACGGGACGGTTCCAGTTCTCTTCCGAGAAGGCGTAAACCGACAAGTACTCGAGGCCCAGCTTGGCAGCGGTTTCCAAACAGGCGCGAACGCTTTCTACTCCCTCCATATGGCCTTGGACCCGCTCCTTTCCCTGGAGCTTGGCCCAGCGGCCGTTACCGTCCATAATAATGGACACGTGCTTGGGTAATCTGTTTTTATCCATTGTTTCTCATATCTTCTCCCCAGAAAAGCCGTGAAGTGAGAGCCTTCACGAAGCCCGACTGGGCAAGCCGGATTCGTTTAAGCGAAAATTGTGCCATCTCTACGTGGATGCTCCAATCGGGTTGGATTTCTACCACGCGATTGTCCGTGGACATAGTGGCGCGGCCGTCACGGGACTCGAAGGAAATGTCCACTTTGGCGGTTTCCGGCAATACAATGGGCCGAACATTAAGGTTGTGCGGAGCAATAGGAGCCACTACCAGCACCTTGGTATCGGGCATACAGATGGGACCGCCTACGCTAAGGGAATAAGCGGTGGAGCCGGAGGAGGTGGCCACAATCAGGCCGTCGGCCCAATACGTGGGCAGGGGTTCTCCGTCTATGCTCACGTGGATGCCCAGTACGGCAGAGCCGCTGCGGTGAAGGGCTACTTCATTCACGGAATAAGGCAGCATGCCAATGGATTTGCGGGCATCGGGTCCCTTGAGGGTGGCGTTGAGCACCGTCCGGTACTCAATGCGGAAATCTCCCTCCAGAAGGGCTCTCTTTACATCTTCGGGCCGATTTTCGCACAGGAAACCAATGCGGCCGAAGTTAACGCCCAGGATGGGAAGGCCAATATCTGCCACCACGTGGGCGGCCGAAAGGAAAGTACCGTCTCCACCCATGGAGAGGACGAGGTCCGTATTGGGCTGGACATCGTTTTTATTGCCAATCTCGTATACCTCAAAGGTGGCCTGCTCCAGGTCACGAAGGAGGGAGAGCATGCGAGGGTCGGACTTTAATTCTTCCCGAAGAATGAAATATCCTATTTTCATAGTAGTGTCTAAAATCAAACGCCAAAATTAACACATTTCTTAGAATTTTCCTTATTTTTGTGGCACATAAAAACAAAGGAAAATATGACCCGACTCAGTGTCAATATAAATAAGGTAGCAACCATCCGCAATTCTAGGGGCGGAAATATACCGGACGTAACCCGCGCAGCCCTCAATTGCGAGGCCTTCGGAGCAGAGGGAATCACCGTTCATCCCAGACCCGACGAGCGCCACATCCGCTACTCGGACGTAAGGGAAATCCGTCCCCTCCTCAAGACCGAATTCAATATTGAAGGCAACCCCACCGTTCCCAGCTTTGTGGACCTGGTGCTGGAAGTGGTGCCGGACCAGGTAACTATGGTTCCGGACAGCCACAGCGCCATCACCTCCAACGCCGGCTGGAACACCCTGGAGAACAAAGCCCTTCTCACGGACCTCTGCAACACTTTCAAAGCCAAGGGCATCCGTACCTCCATCTTCATTGACCCGGATCCCCGGATGGCAGAAGGCGCCGCCGCCTGCGGAGCAGACCGCGTGGAGCTGTACACGGCAGACTATGCCGCCCAGTTCCCCCAGAACCCGGAAAAGGCCATAGCCCGTTATCTGGAAACCGCCAAACAGGCCCGCGAATGCGGCCTGGGCCTCAACGCCGGACACGACCTCTCCCTGGAAAACCTGGCCTACTTTATCCAGACCATCCCCTGGACCGACGAAGTTTCCATAGGCCACGCGCTTATTTCCGATGCCTTGTATATGGGCCTGGAGAAAACTATTCAGGCTTATCTTTCGGAAATCCGCAAAAAATAGTTACCTTTGCACGTTTGCAACCACACACGATTAATTTTAAAAGTTATTATAATGAAAAAGACTCTTCTCATTTTTGGCGTAGCCGCTGCCGTGGCCTTCGCCGCATCCTGCAACCAGAATAGTGGTAACGCCTCCCAGGCAGCTCCTGCCAAGGACAGCACCGCCGTTGCCGGCAGCATCGTTTTCTTCAATATGGACAAGGTGCTCGAGGGCTACGATATGGCCAACGACCTCAACTCCGTGTTCGAAACCAAGGCCAGCGGCATCCAGGCCGAAATTGACCGCCGCGGCAAGAAGCTCGAAAAAGACGCCAGCGATTTCCAGAACAAGGTAGACAAAGGCCTCCTCACCACTTCCGTGGCCCAGGCCCAGTACCAGAAGCTTCAGCAGCAGCAGCAGGAGTACCAGGAGTACGCCGTTCGCAAGCAGCAGGAAATGCAGGAAGAACAGACTGTGATGATGAACCAGATTGCCAACGCAATTGCCGAGTTCGTAGAGGAATACAATGTTGAGCACCAGTATGCTATGATCCTCTCCACCGCCGGTAACATCATCTCCACTCCCGTGGTCTGCGGAGACGCCCGCCTGGACATCACCGAAGACATCCTCGCCGGCCTCAACGCCGCTTACATCAAGACCAAGGAAACTACCAAGAAATAATAAATGAGGGTCGCCCTCTTATCCAGTTTCTATCCCCTTCGGGGAGGCATTTCCCAGTTCAACGCCAGCTTGCTGGAAGGACTGGGAAAATGTCATATAGTAAAGGCCTTCAGTTTCTCCCGCCAGTACCCGGACTTCCTGTTCCCGGGCAAGACACAGTACGTGACGCCGGAAGACGAAGCCACGCCCGTGGAAGCTGATGCCATCCTGGATACCATCAACCCCCTCACCTGGGTCAAAACGGCCCGCGCCATCCGGGACTGGAAGGCAGACCTTCTGGTTATGAAGTACTGGATGAGCTGGTTTGCCCCGTCGCTGGGCTACGTGGCCCGTCACTGCGGCTGCAAGAGCATCGTGGTGCTGGACAACGTAATTCCGCACGAACCTCACTGGTTTGACAAGCCCCTCACCCGCTATTTCCTTAACGGCTGCACCGGTTTCATCTCTATGTCGGAAAGCGTGGAGAAAGACCTCCTGAGCCTGCGTCCGGATGCCCCCCACATCCTTCGGCCCCATCCCCTCTATACGCATTTTGGAGAGAAGTTGCCTCGTGAAGAGGCCATCCGTGCCCTGGGGCTGGAGCCTGCCCGCAAGACCCTTCTTTTCTTCGGTCTTATCCGGGAATACAAGGGACTGGATATTTTGCTGGAAGCTTTCCGCGACTTGCCGGAAGACTACCAGTTGGTCATTGCCGGAGAGCCTTACGGTTCTTTTGACAAGTATCAGCAGATCATTGATTCCCTGCCCGGGAAAGACCGCATCCGCGTGTTCCCGGACTATATCCGCGACTCCGAGGTCAAGCGCTATTTCAGCGCTGCAGACCTGGCCGTTCTCCCCTACCGCAGCGCCACCCAGAGCGGTATCAGTTCCATTGCCTGCCACTTCGACCTCCCTATGGCGGTCACCGATGTTGGCGGTCTTAAGGGCACCATAGGCGCCCGTGGCACGGGAATTGTCGCTCCGGAAGCTTCGGCCCCCGCCATCCGCAAAGAGATTTTGCGCTATTTTGAAGACCCTTCCCTGCAGGAAAGCTGCCACGCGGCCATTTTGCAGGAAAAGAAACGGCTGGGCTGGGACGCCTTCTCAGAGGCTCTCTCAGACTTTGCCGCCACCCTATAACTTGAATGAGTATGAATCGACACATCGCCCTTCTGGCCTCTCTGTTTTTGCTGTGCGGCACCGCTGCCGTAGCACAGGAGTATGTTCCCACGCCGGTGACCATCAGTACGGAGAAAGTAAAGTTGAACGGCAAACTGTACTATGCCCACCTGGTGCTGGAGCGTCAGACCCTGTTCAGCATTGCCAAGGCCTATAATGTGACGGAACAGGACCTCTACGATGCCAACCCCAACCTGCGCGAGACCGGTCTGAGGAAGGACAGCGTCCTGCTGATTCCCATCAGCGAGCCCAAGGCCCCCGAGAAGCCGGCCAAGCAGCCCAAGGCCGCCCAGGAGGAAGCCCAGGCTCCGGCCGCCCAGGAGCCCCAGAACGAGTATAAGGAGCACACCGTACGCTGGTACGAAGACCTGGAAGACATTGCCCGCCGCTATAATGTATCGGCCCAGGAGATTCTGGACTACAACAACCTCAAGAGCCGCAAACTCACTACCCGCCAGGTGCTGCGCATCCCGCTGCCCGGCGCAAAGGCTCCCAAGGTAGAGCAACAGCAGGCCGAAGAAGTGGCTCCCGTGATTGAATTCGTACCCACCACCCAGGAGGAAGTACAGGAAGAAGAGGCCGTGGACAGCACCCTGTTCATTGCCCATCCCCAGGATGTGGTGGACTTCTCGCTGCTGCTGCCCCTCAAGGTGGGCAACAGCGCCAGCGAGCTCAATATGGACTTCTACTCCGGCGTGCTCATGGCCGTCAAGGACCTGGAAGCCCAGGGTCTCAAGATCCAGATGCACGTGAACGACCTCTACGCCGGTATGCCCGATGTGGATGCCCTCTGCCGCTCGGACTTTGTGCTGGGTCCCGTGGCCACCCGCGACATTGAGGTGATGCTGCAGCTCATTGAGGGCCGCGTACCCGTGATTTCCCCGCTGGACCAGAAGGCCGCCAGCCTCAGCGCCAGCTACCGCAACTTCATCCAGGCTCCCGCCGGAACCGACAACCAGTACGAAGACCTGGCCCAGTGGGTCCAGGAAAGCCTCAATGAGGGCGACAAAGTGCTGTTCATTGCAGAGAAGAACGCCAGCAATTCCCAGGCTGCCGTGAATATCCGCACCGCTATGGCCCGCCGCGAACTGGAATACGAGATTATGAATTACGCCATAGCAGACGGCCGAGCCGTGCCCGATTCCCTGGCTCCTATGATGGTCAAGAAGGCCGTCAACCACGTGGTGGTGGCCTCCGAGAGCGAAGCCTTTGTGGGAGATGTGGTGCGCAACCTCTCCATTATGCTGGGCAGGGGTTTTGACGTGGTTATGTACGCTCCTTCCAAGGTCCGCAACTTTGACTCCATTGACGGAACGTCGCTGCACGATGTTTCGGCCCATATCAGCACGGGCTATCACGTGAACTATGGCAGCCCGGAGGTGGACGGCTTCGTCCGCGCCTACCGTGCCCTCTTCCGTACCGAGCCTTCCCAGTTTGCCTTCCAGGGCTACGACACCGCCTGCTACTTTATCCAGCGTGTGGCCAGCTTTGGCCGCGCCTGGACCAACAAGCTGGGCCTGGAGCGCAGCCGCGGTCTGCACACGGACTTCCTCTTTGAATCGGACGACAACGACAACCGCCGCAACGTTGCGGTCCGCCGTATCGTTTACCAACCGGACTATACAACCATTTTATTGCAGTAGCCCCCTATGGAAAAGATTAAATGCCTGATCCTGGGCGGAGGCCCCGCCGGATTCACCGCAGCCATATACGCTTCCCGCGCCAACCTGTCCCCCGTTTTGTATGAGGGCATCCAGCCGGGCGGCCAGCTCACCACCACCACCGTGGTGGAAAACTTCCCGGGCTTTCCCGGCGGAGTAGACGCCAATACCTTAATGGATAATATGAGAGAGCAGGCCCGCAGCTTCGGAGCCGATATCCGCCAGGGTACCGCCTCCTCCGTGGACCTCTCCAACCGGCCCTTCAAAGTGGTCATTGACAATGAGAAGGAGATAGAGGCCGAAGCACTCATCATCGCCACCGGCGCCCAGGCCCGCTATCTGGGCCTTCCCTCCGAGGAGAAGTTCAAGGGAGCCGGCGTGAGCGCCTGCGCCACCTGCGACGGTTTCTTCTACCGCAAGCGCACCGTGGCTGTTGTGGGCGGCGGAGACACCGCCTGCGAAGACGCCCTGTACCTGGCCAGCCTGGCCAAGAAGGTGTATATGATTGTACGCCGCGATGTTTTCCGCGCCTCCAAGATTATGCAGGAGAAGGTATTTGCTACCGAGAACATTGAGGTGCTGTGGAACTGCAACACCCAGGAAGTGCTGGGAGATATGATGGGCGTCACCGGTGCCCGTCTGCTCCGCAAGGACGGCACCGTTTTTGATATAGCCATCGACGGATTTTTCCTGGCCATCGGCCATACGCCTGCTTCGGCCCTGTTTGCCCCGTGGGTAGAGACCAACGAAGCCGGTTACATTGTAACCAAGGGCAAGAGCTCGCAGACCTCGGTCCCGGGCGTATTTGCCGCCGGAGACGTACAGGACCCCGTGTACCGCCAGGCCGTTACGGCCGCCGCATCGGGATGTATGGCTGCCCGTGACGCAGAAAAATTCCTTTTGGAACAAGCTAATTAAAAGTTAAAGATGAAATATACCAAACTTTGCGTTTTTCTTGCCCTGGGCCTGATGGCCGCCGTTTCCTGCAAGTCCCAGTACGAAACCCTGCTGGCTTCCGGAGACCTGGACGCCAAGTACGACGCCGCCATGACTTACTTCAACAACAAGAAGTACCAGAAAGCGGCCCAGCTGTTTGAATCTATGGCGGTTCTAACCAGCGGCACCGAGAGAGACGACACCGTCCAGTACTACTGGGGCCTGTCCAACTACCGTTTCAAGGACTACTACACGGCCGAATCCAACTTTGCCAGCTTTGTGGAGAACTTCCCCCGCAGCCCCTTTGCCCCGGATGCCCAGTTCTATCGCCTGGACTGCCTGTACCGCGCCACCTACCGCTGGGAACTGGACCAGATGCCCACCCGTTCCTGTATGGCGGCCATTAACCAGTATCTGAGAGAGCAGCCGGCAGACGACTTTCACGTGGAAGCCTGCAACAAGATGCTGGCAGACCTCCAGGACCGTCTGGACCGCAAGGACTACGAAGCCGGCAGACTGTATTACCGGATGGAAGACTACCCGGCCGCCCGCCTCAAACTGCAGAACGTGCTCAAGGCCAACGCAGAGAACAACTACCGCGAGGAAGTCCTCTACCTCACCGCCATGTCTTCTTACCACTATGCCCGTCTGAGCGTGGCGGCCAAGCAGAAAGACCGTTACCTCACCTTTGTAGACGACTATCTCAACTTTGTGGGCGAGTATCCCGAGTCCAACCACCGCAACGAGATGGACCGCATCTACCGCCAGGTGCAGAAGATCCTGGGCCGCGGAGGTGAAGCGGATGAGAAAAAGGCCGAATAAAAAATTTTTGAAACTTAGCTGAATCAGCATCGGTACTATAATAGAATAAGGAGAATTATAAAGAATGGAAAACAAAAAGAAAGTACCTGTGAACACGGTGACGCGAGACATCAAGAACCTCGCCGCTCCCACTGGAAACATTTATGAATCCGTAGTGATTCTTTACAAGCGGGCCAACCAGATTGCCGTGGCCGAGAAGAAGGAACTTATGAAGAAACTGGACGAGTTCCGCGGAGACCGCGACACTATGGAAGAAGTATTCGAGAACAAGGAGCAGATTGAAATCTCCAAGTACTATGAGCGTCAGCCCAAGCCGGACCTGACCGCCATCGCAGAATTCGAAAACGGAGAACTCTTCTATCGCAAGGCCCAAAACGAGAATCCCATCGATATCGAGAGCGGCCAATAAGCGATGCTGTACAGTCTCTCGGTCTCCAATTACATTTTGATAGGCTCTCTGGATACTACTTTTCCGGAGGGTCTCATCATTATATCCGGAGAGACCGGAGCCGGTAAATCCATCCTGTTGGGAGCGCTGTCCCTGGTGCTGGGCGCCAAGGCCGATGCTTCTATGGTGGGACCGGAAGGAGAGAACTGCATAGTAGAGGCCGAATTTGGGGTAACCCCCGCCGTGAGGGAAATCCTCCGCCGGGCCGATTTACCGGAAGACGGAGACCGCCTCATCCTCCGGCGCACGGTGGCCCGCAGCGGCCGCTCGCGCAGCTTTGCCAACGACGAGCCCGTGAACCTGCCCGTGCTGCAGGAACTGGCCCAGGAGCTGGTAGACATTCACTCGCAGCACCAGACCCTCCGCCTGGCCGACGAACGCTTCCGCATCGATGCGCTGGATCTTTTTGCCGGCTGCACCGAGCTCAGGGAGAAGACCCTTTCGGCCCAGCGGGACTGGCAGGCCACCACGCATTCGCTGGAGGCCGTGCGGGAGAAGAAGGCCCTGGCCCTGCGGGATCAGGAGTACAACCGCGCCCGCTGGCAGCGGCTGGAGGACGCCCGCCTCACCCCCGGTGAACTGGAGACCCTGGATGCTGAACAAAAGCAGCTGGCCCACGCAGAGGAGCTCAAGGAGATTCTCTTTGGCGTTCAGAATGCGCTGGAGCAGCTCCAGCTGAAAGACTCCACCCGGCTGCTGGACAAAGGGGCCAAGTTCATTCCTTCGCTGGAGGAACTTTCGGCCCGTCTGGAGAGCGCCCGTCTGGAACTGGAAGATATCCACGAAGAGGTAGAAAAGCTGGGTACCCGTACGGAGGTATCTCCGGAAAGGCTCCAGGAGGTGGAAGACCGCCTGTCCCTGCTGTACGACCTTATGCAAAAATACGGCGCCGCCTCCATCGAGGAACTCATTGAGGAGCGCGAACGCCTGGGTGCCCTGGTGCAGGACATCTCCTCCCTGGAGGAAGAAGAAGCCGCCCTGGAAGCCCGCGTCAAGCAGACCAAGGAAACCTACGATACCCTACACGAAGACCTGCTGGCCCAGCGCCGCCAGGCTGCCGAGCCCTTTGCCGCTGCCATTGAAAAGCAGCTGCGGGCCCTGGAACTGGACAAAGCCCTTTTCCAGGTGGCCGTGGAAGGAGATTCCGTCCGTTTCCTCTTCTCCTCTACCGGAAAGAACCCCATAGACATTGCCAAGGCCGCATCGGGAGGTGAACTCTCCCGCGTGATGCTGAGCCTCAAGTCGGTGATGGCCCGCCTCACCAAGATGCCCACCCTGGTCTTCGACGAAATTGATACCGGTGTTTCCGGATCGGCCGCCGATAAGATGGGCTCCCTGGTTTGCGAGATGGGGGCCGATATGCAGGTCTTTGCCATTACCCACCTTCCCCAGGTGGCGGCCAAGGGCCACGCCCACTACCTCGTAAGCAAGAAGAATGACGTTACCTCCGTAACGTGTCTGGATGCGCAAGGCCGCATTCTGGAACTGGCCCGGATGCTCTCCGGTGCCACGGTTTCGGAAGCCGCCATTGCCAATGCCAAAGCCCTATTAAACGCTTAACAATATGCCCCAACCCCTTCTCCCCATCCCCACAATGGACGAGTTCCGCAGCCAGCTGCGCCGTCACAATCTCAAGGCCACCCGTCAGAGACTGGCCGTTCACGAGGTTATGATGTGCCTGGGCCACGCCTCGCCCGATATGGTTGTCCAGGAACTGGCCAACCGCGGTTCCCACGTGACCGTGGCCTCCGTCTACAACATCCTCTCCCAACTGGCCGACAACCGCATCTACTCACGTCGCCTCTCGTCGGGCAGCAAGATGTTCTTTGACGTGAACGCCGTCCGTCACATTCACCTGTACGACCGCGAGAATCATACCTACCGCGATATCATTGACGAAGAACTGAGTATGCTGGTAGCCTCCCATATGCGCCGCCGCAAGTTCAAGGGTTACACGGTAGAAGATATAGACATTCAGTTAATAGCACATCCTACAAGAAGTAAAACCAAAAGCATATGAGAAAGATCCTTCCCCTTCTGATTGGCTGCCTTTTCGTCTTTAGCTCCTGCAAGCTCGAAGACACCTACACCCAGTCCAACGTACAGGACCTCGTAACCGTAAAAGGTGATTACCTGGTCAACGACTATGGCTACACCCTCACCG
>JAEEQI010000233.1 GCA_016285215.1 Bacteroidales bacterium
GAGATGGAATAGGCAATCTTGAATTTACCCTTGTTTTTGGCGATGAGCTCCAGCATGAGCTGGTTCATCGGAAGGTAGCACTTCTGGGCTACGCGGCGCAGGATGGTCCGGTTGGCAAAGTCGTCGTAGTAGTGCGAATCCTTGCCGATATCGAAGAATCTGTACAGGCGCAGACGGGTGGGCTGATGGACCTGGAAATACAGGCAGATACTCTTAGATGCCATAATATCTTATTTTACTACTGATTCATAAACTTGCTTGAGCTTGGCGCATGCCCCGTTCCATTTGAGGGCATTGACCTCGTCGTATCCCATACGGGCACTGAAGTCCGCGAGGGCCGGGTAAGAGAGGAGGGCGTAGATGTCGTCGGCCATTGCGTCCACGTCCCAGAAGTCCACCTTGAAGGCGTATTTGAGGATTTCTGCGGCGCCGGACTGCTTGGAAATGATGGACGGCACACCGGTACGCATAGCCTCCAGAGGAGAAATGCCGAAGGGCTCGGAAATGGACGGCATAATGTACACGTCCGAGAGGGCGAACATCTTCTGCACGTCTGCTCCGCGGAGGAAGCCGGTAAAGTGGAAACGGTCGCTGATACCCAGGCGGGCGGCGTGACGGATGGCGCGGTTCATCATATCACCGCTGCCGGCCATCACAAAGCGAACGTTCTTGGTGCGCTTGAGCACCTTGGCAGCCGCCTCAATGAAGTACTCGGGTCCTTTCTGGTAGGTGATTCGGCCCAGGAAGGTAACCACGGGTTCCTTGACGCCGCGCTCTACCACCAGGTTCTCCCGGCCGCTGAAGTCTACCGCGTTGTGCACGGTGACCACCTTGGCGGGATCTATTCCGTAACGGTTGATAACGGTGGAGCGGGTGAGGTCACTCACGGTGACCACGCGGTCTGCTATCTGCATACCCTTTTGCTCAATGGCAAAGACACGGGTATCAATGTTGTCTACGCTGCCACGGTCGAAGGACGTGGCGTGCACGTGGATCACCAGCGGCTTGCCGGTAAGCTCCTTGGCGGCGATACCGGCGTAGTAGGTTAGCCAGTCGTGGGCGTGGATGACGTCAAACTCATCCTTGCGCTGCATAGCGATGGTTCCGCCCACCATAGCGTAACGGGCCACCTCTTCCATCAGGTTGGCGCCGTACTTGCCGGAGAACTTATACTTCTGGCCAAAGCTGACGGAGAAGTCCTTTACCTGGCGCTTCCTGTCTTCTTCCACCAGCTTGCCAAACTCCTCGGGGTCTGCGTAGGGAACGAGGTTGGAACCAATGTGGATGAACTTGACTTTGTCCAGGTATTCTTCCACGGTTTCGGACACGTTGTCCACAGGCACATCCGAAGCGTTGATGATGGTGGTGGCACTCTGGTCTTCGTCACCGGAGGCCGAAGGCATCACAAACAGGGTTTCTACCCCGTTGTGGGCCAGACCTTTCACAATGCCTTCGCAGGCCGTACCCAGACCGCCTGCAATATGGGGAGGAAACTCCCAACCGAACATAAGTACACGCATAGCTTAATCCTCCCTGTATTTACTGATGAGCCAATTGATATTGAGGAGGGCCGAAGTGGTCATAGCCGAAGAGATGGCGCCGTGGGGCTCGTGCGGCGGGTCTCCGTCGTAAAGCTCGGAGAAGCAGCCCACGCCGTGCTTGGAGAGGTCCTCGTAGAAGCCTTCCGTTAAGTATTCGGCCTTCTTGATGAAGTTGGCCCCCATCATATTGAAGCCGGCGTAGCAGAACTGGGCCAGCAGGAAAGGCCAGGCGCAGCCGTTCATATAGGCCTCGTCTCTCTGGTGCTGGTTGCCTTCGTAGACGCCCTTGTAGCGGACGTCGCGGGGGCTCAGCGTGCGGATACCGCGGCGGGTCACGAGTTCTGCGTTAACTACGCGCATTACCTCGCTCACTACCTCGTCGGATACGCAGCGGTGGTCCAGGGATACGGCCCAAAGCTGGTTGGGACGCAGTTCCAGGTGCTGACCGTTGTTGTCTACGTAGTCGGCCAGGAAGCCCAGGTCTGCGTTCCAGAACGTAGGCTCGAAGTTCTGCTCTATGAGAGCTTTCACCGGAGCCCACTTCTTGGCAAAGGCGCTGGTCTTCTTTTCGTTTTCCAGGGCAAAGCAGATGGCGTTGTACCAAAGGGCGTTGGTCTCTACCTGATAGCCGGCACGCTCCGTAACGGCGCGGCCGTTGATGTAGGCGTTCATCCAGGTAAGGGCTACACCGTCC
>JAEEQI010000068.1 GCA_016285215.1 Bacteroidales bacterium
ATGGCGCCCTTCTGGGTGATAGCCAGTTCGCAGGTGTAAGCCTCATTACCCTGGTTGGTGCCGAAGGTAACCGTGGTCTCGCGGTCGCCACCCTCGTTGGGCAGGGCCTTAAGGGTTACCTTATCACCATTAACACCAGAGATGAAGAGCCAGGACTTGGCATCCTCGGGGATAACCACCTTGAGGGATTCGCCCTTGTTAACAAGGGTAACCTCTGCTTCGCCACCGGCAACCGGGAGATACTCGGGAGCAGGGAGAAGGTGCTCAGGGTTGGGATACACCACTTCGTCCACCTTGATGAGAGACTTGACAATCTTGATGACGGTCACGTCCACAAGCTCGATGGTGCCGTTGTACTCCTTGCTGGGTCCTTCGACGGTGATCTTGTCACCTACTTCGAGGCCCCAATAAGAGAAGTTCTTGGTGTTGCCCTTGTTGTCCAGGGTACCATAGATATACAGACCGGCCTTGTTATCAGCAGTGGCACCAGAATAATCATGGGTGCCGTCGTCCATATTCCAGTTACCATAAACCGTATTGGCGATTCTGGTAACGGTACCGGTAACACGATAGGTCTTACCAGGGTTCTTCATTACCTCATCGCAAGTTACCTCAGAAACGGTCTTGACGCCCTGGATGATGTTTACATACTGGGTCTTGCTACCGCTGGTGATAGCAATCTCAGCGGTACGGCCGCCGTCATAAGCAGGAGCGGTAAAGGTAACAACCGTTTCACCGGCGTTGCCACTGGTAGGGCTTACAGTAAGCCAGTTGGCTTCCTTGGGGACAGTGATGCTCCAAGCATCGGTAGCAGTAACCGTGATGGAGTTATTAGCACCTACGCCAGTGCTCAGAGGGACATAGGAAGCAGAAACCTTAATCTCGTTAAGATAATGATCGGCCTCTTTCTCGCAGCTCACGGCCAGGGCCAGAGTTGCAACGATGGAAGCAAAAATATACTTGAGTTTCATAAGATGTGCCGATTGAAATTAGTTGAACAGATACTTGATACCGATAGAGGCATACCAGCACTGACCGAGGCTATGAACAGGAGTCCAAAGTTCGGTGCTACCGGAGATAGCCTTGGGAGTAGAGAAGGTAGCATAACCCTGAGCATCAACACCTTCGTACTTGAGGACGCGGGCGTCGGAACCGATAGCGGAATTCAGAGCCTTGGAAACGCCCCAGCTGGAGTTGAAGAGGTTGAGGATGTTCTTCATATCGAAGCTCAGCTGCAGGGTATTCTTGGTCTTGCCAATCATCACGGTGAAATCGTGCTTGTAGCTGAAGTCCAGACGATGCACCCAAGGGTTGTAAAGGCTGTAACCTTCTGCATACTGACCCTGATGCTTGCTCAGATAAGGATCGTTGTGTACGAAGTCCATGAAGCGGGTGGCATCGTCGGCAGTCTTAAAGCGGAACTCGCCGTTGGCAACCTGCTCATCCGTAGGGATGTAGAGGGCGTCGTAGTTGTAACCGTCACCGTTCATATCATTGGCCATCATGTAGGAGTAGTTGTAACCACCTCTCCAGGCCTCATAGATGAGGGAGTAGTGGTTGCCGCTCTTGTCGTGATGGGTTGCGGAAGCAACGACACGGTCCGGAGTAACATACTGGGAGTTGTGCAGCTTGATGTAGTTAGGACCCTCGTTGGTGGGAACATAGGTGAAGGCAGACTCAGCAGCGGAACCGGGCATACCGGTGATTTCCTTGCTCACGGTGTGGGTGTAAGCGGCCATGAGGCTCAGGCTCTCGATGGGCTGCATGTTGAGGGTAACGTTGGCGCTCCAGCCATAACCCTTGGAGGTGTTCTCCAGCACAAAGGCGGAGACTTCCTTGGACTTGCCGCTCACGATATTGGTTACACGGAAAGAGTCCGGATAGATGGGACGGTTGTCGGCGCCGTTGAAGCGGGCGAAACCACCTACATTCTTAATGCTCCAGTCGGAGATAGCAACGGCATTGATGGTCTTGTTGAAGATACCCTCAGCCGTGATGCTGAACGGGAAGGAGGTGGGGAAGGTATAGTCAAAGGCCAGGGAGGTCTTCCATACCTGCGGCATCTTGAACTTGGGATCCACGGCGTTCACGGCGGAAGGGACAACACCGGATTCAGGAGATACGGTGGTGGGATATCCAAGCTTCTGGAGCTTGTTCAGGAGAGCAGAGATGGTAGCTTTTCCATTTTCGTCAGTGACAAGACCACCGGCGAACTCATCCATGGTGAAGTCCATCTGCTTGGCTTTGTCGGCATTAATCTGGGCCTGATACTGAACCAGACCGCCGTTGGTGGGCATGTTGGTGAAGAACACCAGGGGCAGACGGCCGCTGAACAGACCGGTACCACCACGAACCTTCAGACTCTTGTTGCCAAACACATCCCAGTTGAAACCAAGACGAGGGGAGAAGGTCACCTTAGCAGTGGGCCACTTACCGGTGTCGATATGGGTTTCCTCATAGTTGTTGGCCTTGGGATAGAAGGTGAGCTCCTTGATGGCGGCATTGGTGATAAGGTCTCCGTTGTTGAAGAACAGACCGTCCATGCGGAGGCCGTAGGTGAGCTTGAAGTTGTCGGTGGCGTTCCACTCGTCCTGGGCATAGATACCGGCCTTATAGAACTGTACGCGGGCAGCAGGGTTCTGCTCTCCGTCGTAACCGTAGGTGAGGTTCACAATCTCGGGTTTGGCACCGTTGATGAACTCAGTCACGGAGTTGTAACGATAGTAACCGGTACCGTTACGCATATAGGCGTTGTCGGCCATCTGGTACTCGAAGTTGATACCTCCGGTGATCTTGTGCTTACCAAGGTACCAGGTGAGGTCGTCCTTTACGTTGGCAACGGTGTTGTGCACAGCGTTGTTCCAGGTGAAGAGCTCATAACCCAGAGCCATGTAGATGTTAGGATCTGCGCCCTCTTCGCGCACGTCACCATCCAGGATGTCGATGTGCGGGAACTGCTCGGAGTTGGAACCGCGGACATCGTCAAGCTTGGAGAAGGTAGCCAGGAACTGGTTGGAGAGATTGTCCGTGAGACGGCTGTTCAAATCCAGAGACCAGGTGTGCACAATGTTCTCCATGGAATACATGGAGTTGACAAAGGACATGGAGCTCTTGGACATACGGGCATCTACCATACGGCTACCGGCATCCATGGAGGAAGCATTGGGTGCCTGCCAGTATTTGTTGATGGTGTAGTTGTAACGCAGGGCCAGGTGATGCTTCTGGGTGATGTTCCAGTCGATACGGGCCAGAATCTTAGCGTTGCTCTCGTTAGCCGGGAAATTGCTCCAGGAACCGGTTTCGTAACCGTACTTTTCCTTCACGAAGTCAGAAACTCTCTTGAGGTCTGCATTGGTGGTGCGGGAAACGTAATTGTCAGGGTCTGCCTTACCGTTATCGGAAGCCCTCCAGCGGTTTACGACGGAAGGAATCTTGGACATTTCGGCGTTGACAAAGAAGAAGAGCTTGTTCTTGATGATGGGACCGCCAAAGGTGAAACCGTAGGTGGTAGTGCGATCTTTTTCACGGGCGCCGGAAATCTGTTCACCGTAGATGGTGTCACCGCGCAGGAACTCGTTCTTGTGATATACATAAGCCGTACCCTTGAAGGTGTTGGTACCGGACTTGGTGATAGCGTTCACACCACCACCGATGAAGTTGGTCTGGCGAACATCGTAGGGGCTAATCACAACCTGGAGTTCTTCGATGGCGTCGATGGAGATGGGGTTGCCACCGCCAGGGAGTTTATCGTTAAGACCGAAGTTGTTGTTGAAGTTGGCACCGTCAACGGTGAAGTTGGCGGTACGGCCATCGGAACCGGCGAAGCTCATACCGTTACCGCCGTAAGGAGAAAGGCGGGTAACATCGGTGATGCTACGGTTAACGGTAGGGATAGCCGTGATCTGGGCGCTGTTGATGTTGGTCACAGCACCGGTGCGCTCCTGAGCGGCGAACTTGGAGGTAGCGTCTGCTACGATCACAGTTCCCTCGAGGAACTCAGAAGACTCGGCGATTTTGGCATTCAGGCTGAACGTCTCGGCCAGCTGGAGGGTAATGCCAGTGTAGGCGGCGTCCTGGTAACCCAGGCACGTGAAGTCCACCTTGTAGGGACCGCCGGGACGCATACCCTGGATGGTATAACGGCCGTCGGCGTTGGTGACTGCACCATAGACGGTACCGGAGGGCTCGTGGAGGGCCACAACGGCAGCGCCAATGACAGGTTCGCCGTTCTGGTCAACCACGCGTCCGGAGAGGGAGGACGTGGTCACCTGAGCAAAGGCGACAATACCCGCAAACATAGTAATGAATGCGAGCGAAAGGCTTTTAAAAGCTTGTCTCATAAATTTTTGAAAAATAAATATTGATACTAACAGTATTTTCCAACCGAATCAAAGCACAAAGATACTAAGTTTTCGGAAAATAAAAAAGCGAACTCCGAAGAATTCGCTATAAATCAATCTAAAGATTGAAGGCCTTCTGAATGGCCGGAACACTGTCCAAAAGTTCCCAGCCAAAGAATTGGACAATCTTCTCTTTTCCCTGCACCTTCACGGTCTTCTGGAAAGGCTTTCGGCCCATATGACCGTAGGCCGCCGTGGGGGCGTAAATGGGATTCTTGAGCTGGAATTTTTTAATGATGGCAGCGGGCCGAAGATCAAAAAGTTCCTGCACCTTGGCAGCAATCTCTCCGTCGGACAGACCCTTGGCTGCGGTGCCGTAAGTATCCACGAATACGCTCACGGGCTGGGCCACGCCAATGGCGTAGGCCAGCTGCACCAGGCACTCGGAAGCCACGCCGGCGGCCACCAGGTTCTTGGCAATGTAACGGGCGGCGTATGCAGCGCTGCGGTCCACCTTGGACGGGTCTTTCCCGGAGAAGGCTCCGCCGCCGTGGGCGCCCTTGCCACCGTAGGTGTCCACGATGATCTTTCGGCCGGTAAGACCGGTGTCTCCGTGGGGGCCGCCAATCACGAACTTGCCCGTGGGGTTCACGTGCAGGATGAAGCTGTGGATAAGGCGGGCGGTATTCTCGGGAAGCTGGGCCTTGAGACGAGGGATGAGGATGGTCTCCACGTCAAAACGGATCTTGCTGCGCATAGCCTCGTCCACGGTGGCCTGGCCGTACTGGGCCACGGCTTCCTCGTAGGACATCTTGCCCAGGCTCTCGGGCACAAATTCGTCGTGCTGGGTGCTCAGGACAATGGTATGGACCTTCACCGGCTGGTGGGTGGCACCGTCGTATTCAATGGTGAACTGACTCTTTGCATCGGGCCGAAGATAGGGCATCAGATGCAGCTCGTTGTGACGGATTTCGGCCAGAATCTCCAGGATTTTATGGCTCAGGTACAGCGGCAAGGGCATATAGTCCTCGGTGTCCCGGCAGGCATAGCCAAACATCATACCCTGGTCGCCGGCGCCCTGCTCCTCTTCCGTGGCGCGCTCCACACCGCGGTTGATGTCGGCGCTCTGCTCGTGCAGTGCGCTCAGCACGCCGCAGCTGCTGGCGTCAAACATATAGTCGGCCTTGGTATATCCAATCTTGCGGATGGTATTGCGGACGGTGTTCTGGATGTCTACGTAGGCTTCGGCCTTTACCTCACCCATCACCACCACCATACCGGTGGAGCAGAAGCTCTCGCAGGCCACCTTGGCCTCGGGATCCTGCTTGAGGAATTCGTCCAGGATGGCGTCGGAAATCTGGTCCGCCACTTTGTCGGGGTGTCCCTCACTCACCGACTCGCTTGTAAACAAATAGTTTTTAGCCATATAAATAAAAAATTAGCCCCGAGCATACGCGGAGGCTAAAAACACAAAACACTGATATGAAATGTAATTTTAGCATTTTTTAACGTGGTTGCAAGCAGCCAAATCTATCCACATATGTTTTTTGGGGCGGCAAAGGTAATACCTTTTTTTGAATCCGCAAAATTTTTAACGGTATTTCCCCTTATTTATATCTCTATCGTCTCTACGTGAACATTCTGCTCGTTCCACGTCCAGTCCGAAATAGTGGTATAACTGCACCAGTATTTGCGGACATACAGCTCAAAGACGCCGTCCTTTCCGGGATTGTTATGAATATAAAGGTAAATGGGGTACGCGGCTTTGGAAACATCCACCGTATACAACAGATTATCCGAGCAATCCAGGCTGTAGAGTTTGCTGCATCCGGCAGGAATGCTGAAGGAAGAAATCTGGTTGTGGGAGCAGTCAATCTCAACCAGTTTGGTAGCATCGCCGGGAAGGCAAAGCTCTGTGAGCCGGTTATTCTGACATTTCAGATAGCCAAGATTGGGGGCCGATGTCAAATCCAGCTTGTCCAGGTTGTTGTTATAACAGCGGAGAGAGAGTATACTGGAGCCGGGGGCCAGGGTGCCGCTAAGCTTGCAATTGGAACAGGAGAGACTCACGAGATTGTTCTGGGACGGAACGATGAGCGTCTCCAACGGATTGTCGTCGCAGGTTACGTACTCGGCGGCCGCCATTGGCGAGAGGTCCAGGCTCTTGAGCTTGTTCTCTGAGCAGTCGAGTGTATTGAGTGCCGGGGCATGAGACAAATCCAGAGAGGTGAGCTGTCCCTCCTGACACAAAAGGACTTCCAGGCTCTTGCTGTCCGGGGCCAGGGATGTCCACAGGTTATTTTTGCAGTATAAGCGAGTAAGTTTCTTGCACACGGAGAGGTTCTTCAAGTCCTTTAACTGATTGTTGTTGGCGTTGATGAAGATCAATGCGGGGAAAAGCGACAAGTCCAGGGTCTCCAGACTGTTATTGGAGCAGTCCAGTTCAATCAGATTGGGAAGGGTTCCCGTATTCAACGCAGTAAGATCGCAGTTCTGGCAGGTGAACCACTTGAGTTCCTCAAAAAAGGAGAACTCCGACCAGTCCGAAAAGTGACGTCCGGAAACATCCAGACGGGTTACGTTTCGCAAACTTCGGACGGGGATGGTTCCGTCTCGCCGGCGAAGATCCAGATCGTCCAGCAGCTGAAGGAATTCCGGGGTTACTTTGGTGGAGAGGTCGAAGTCCAGCTTTCCCTTCTGGTTCACCTTAATTGTGCAAGAGAGATTGTCCGGACCGGAAACGACAACCGTAGCCGTCCGTGATTCGCCGATAGCTGCATCTACCGTAATGATCACATTATCTTTGCCTTTTCCTTCCGTACGATTGAAATGAATCCACTCAATTTTACTCTGAGGGACTTGGCTGAGACTGATGGTCCAGTTGCCGTTGGTTTCAATGGTAACGGGGAATTGAGAGCCCGGATATTCGGCCGAAATCTCCTCAGGGGACACTTCCAAATAGGGAAGTTCAGGCTTTTGGCAGGCCTGGACAAGGAGAAGCAATAGGGCGAGACGGGAGAGGAAGCGGGGGAGTTTTTTCATGGTTATAGTTCGTTAAGTTCGTCAGAGTCCGTTGCGGTCCATTTCTCGCCTCAGATCCTTGTCCTTGATGGACTGGCGCTTGTCGTACTCCTTCTTACCCTTGGCCAGGGCAATCACCAGTTTGGCAAAGCCGTTGTCGGCTATAAAGAGCTTTACGGCCACGATGGTTAGGCCTTTTTGCTTATCGGCCTGTTGTAAGTGCCTGAGCTCTTTACGATTAAGGAGCAGCCGGCGGTCTCGCACGGGCTCGTGCTGACCCCAGCTGCCCCAGTGATATAATGCGATGTTCATGCCCCGAACAAAAAGTTCATTGCCCACAAAGAAGCAGTACGCATCCTGCAGCGAGCACTTGCCGGCGCGGATGGATTTGATCTCCGTTCCCACCAGCTGGATGCCGGCGGTATAGGTCTCCAGGAACTCGTAATCGAACGAGGCCCGGCGGTTTTTGATCTGTATGCTGCTCTTTGCTTTGGGCATGGGGGCGCAAAGATACTAAAAATATGGCTGACGGAAAACCCAATTTTCGGCTTTATAGGCCGCCATCTCGTCAAAAATGGGATCTCCTGCGTGCACGGTGATGGTCTTGTCCTGGAAAACCACCATGGGCTTGGTCTCCGGATTGTACACTTCCCATTTGAATTTCTTAGTGTTGGGCACGCCATCCTTGGCGAAGGAAACCCATACGTCACTCATGAAGTCGGCGAACTTGTAGGCGCTCTTGTCGCAGCCCACCATGAATCGGCCCAGCCAGATGTTGTTGAACACGAAGGGCATTTCTGTGCAGTGGTTGGTGCCAAAAGTGCCGTCCATGAGTGTTGAAGGCTTATTGAAGATGTACAGATACTGTTTGGTATTCCCCATGTTGTAACGGTTGTCGGCGTTGGCAAACACGGCCGGGAGCATGTTGTTCTCGGCAAAATTGCAACCGATGATGGTGGGAAGGCCACCGGAAATCTCTGCCACGCGGGGGTCGGTCAGCTGGTAAGGAATGACTTCGCCATCGAATTCGGGCGAGAAGCTCATAACCGCACCAAAAGCGAGGAGGAAGGGATTATTGGGGTTCTTTTCGGCAAAATACTCGTTGGTGGCCTTGAGGAGGTCGGCATACGGGAGGGTCTGGATCTGATCGATGGTCTTTTCGTTGAGTCCCAACTTCTCCACCACCGCGCGTCCGATGCTCCGTGCCTCTTCCTTATCCACGAGGGAAGTCATGGAGCCGCTCTCGATGATGCCGCGGTGGAACAGGCCCTTGGCCGAAGGAGTGCCCAGGAGGATGTTCACTTTGCCGCCGCCGCCGCTCTGGCCAAAGATGGTCACGTTGTCGGGGTCTCCGCCAAAAACCGCGATGTTTTTATGTACCCACTCCAGGGCTTTCACCATATCCATCACGCCGGCAACGCCAGAGTATTTATATTTTTCACCGAAGTCGGATAAATCCATGTATCCCAAGAGATTGAGCCTATGATTGATGCTCACCAGCACAACGTCCTTCTTGGCCAGGTTGGTACCTTCGTAGAAGGGTAGTTCGTTGCTGCCGCCCATGGCGTAACCGCCTCCGTGGAGCCATACCATCACGGGGCGCTTTTTGCCGTCGTTGATGCCTTTGGTCCAGACGTTCAGGTTCTGGCAGTTGTCGGACTGCACGCCGTCGTCCCACTGATAGAGGAAGGCTTCCGTATCATTGCCCCAGAGGAAACGGGGGGCCTGATGGCACTGGTTTCCGTAGTAGACAGCCGTCTGCACGCCTTCCCAGGAATCGGGGTCCTGGGGTGCCTCAAATCGGCCAGCCTTGGCATAATCAATGCCCTTGAAGGTGTAGATGCCGTCTTCGATGTAGCCGCAAAGGGTGCCGTAGGTAGTTTCTACCAGGGCGTCTTTGCTATTAAGGATAAGGGAATGCTCCGGATAACGGGAACAGCAGGCCGACAGGGTAAGCGCAGCCAGGATCAGGATGAGATACTTTTTCATAATCATCAGGTTTCGTTGTCCAACAAAAATACGTAAATTTGTGGAAATGAACAAGACAGAATTGTTACCGGACCGGCCGGGCATTCCGCCCATGGCCAAGTTGCCCGACCCGGAGGTGGTGGACCCCGCCGCCCTGGCCCGGGCATACTATGCCGGGGACATAGACCTCATCTGCGTCGTAGGCCCCACGGCCTCCGGTAAGACCCGCTACGCCGTGCAGTTGGCACATAAGATGAGATTCTCTCACCCCTTTGGGGTTCGGAATGACAGTGTCATACCGAGCGAAGCGAGCGTATCTCCCGAGATTATTTCCGCCGACAGCCGCCAGGTGTATACGGGAATGGACATTGGCACCGGGAAGGACCTCAACGAGTACGGAGACGTCCCCTACCACCTCATTGACATTGTACCGGCCGGCAGCAAGTTCAACATTTACCAGTATCAGGAGGCCTTTGCCAAGGTTTATGCCAATATCCGGAGCCGCGGGGTCATCCCCATTCTCTGCGGAGGATCGGGCCTGTACATTGAGTCCGTGACCCGGGCCTATAAGTTTGATAAACAGAACGGATTACCGGACGAGGCCCTTCCGCAAAATCCCTATTATATAGGTACGCTGGTAACCCGGGAAGAAAGGGTGGCCCGCATAGACCGCCGGCTGGAAGAGCGCCTGCAGGAAGGCCTGGTGGAAGAGATCCGCACCCTGCTGCAGACCATTCGGCCCGAAGACCTTCTCTATTACGGTCTGGAGTACAAGTTCGTTACCCAATACGTGTTGGGAGAACTCTCTTATGAAGATATGGTGGTTGCCCTGGGTAACGCCATCCATCAGTTTGCCAAGCGCCAGATGACGTGGTTCCGCGGTATGGAGCGCGATGGCGTCCAGATTCACTGGGTAAGACCCTAGTCCATCGACTGGCTGGTCTTGGCAGCCATAATTCTCATTCTGGAATAATCCTCCGGTGAGAGGGAGGAGAAGAAGTAGTCAATGGGATCCTTGACTTCTCCGTTGTGGTATACCTCAAAGTGAAGGTGAGGGGCGGTCACAAAGGTGGAAACACCCACCGTGCCCAGCACCTGGCCCACTTTGACGTACTTGCCCTGGGTTACCGAGATGTCTCCCAAGAGGCTGTACTTGGTTACATAACCGTTTCCGTGGTCAATCTCCACCTCGTTGCCCAGGCCCTTGCGGGAGCGGGTCACCTTGGTTACGCGGCCGGAGGCGGCGGCATATACCGGGTCTCCCTGCGGAGCAATCAGATCCAGGCCGTCGTGCTGTACCTGGAGGTCGTAGATGGGATTGTGCTTGACTCCCACGGAAGCACCCACCTGCACGTAGGACATATTGTTGAGCGGCAGGGTGAGCGGGGGTATGCTGTCTGCATTCTCCTGCAGGATGCGGAAAACTTCGGCAAAATTGTTGTCAATTTCGCGGGCCTTGGCCAGGAGGCTGTCGGACCGGCTGTAGGCCGTCTTCACATAATAGCGCTCCGGCAGGGCCTCGCTCTCCTGCACGCCCACGCCGCGGTAGCCACCCACTTCTTCCAGGGAGGGCGGCGGGGTGTCAAAGAGCTCTTCGTAGATGGCGTCATCCCTTTCCATAAGGCCTTCCAGCACGTCTCCAATGAGTTCTTCCTTGGCCTTCATAGCCGAATACATATTGCTGTACAGGCGGTTTTCCCTTTCCAGGGCGCGCTCCTCCTTGGTGGAGAAGAACAGGGCAAAGAGCATATACAGGACTATCGCCATAGAAAGCGAGGCCACCGTATACCGGAGGATGGCCATCAGGATCCGCTTGGTCTTGCTGTCTTTCTTCTTGGCTGCCATCAGTTCTCCGGTTTTTTAACCATCTCGGCGTAGTCTTCGGCCGAAATGGTGAGGTCCATATATAAGGCGGGATTGACGTATTCCTTACGATACATCACTTCGTAGTGCAGGTGCGGTCCGGAGACCAGGCCCGTTCGGCCCGTAAGGCCCAGGCAGTCTCCTCGGGTTACCCGCTGGCCCAGCGTCACGTCTATGCGCGACATATGGGCATAACGCGTCTTGTAACCAAAGCCGTGGTCCACCTCCACGTGGGTACCGTAGCCGCCGCGCTCACGCGATACCTTTACCACTACACCGTCTCCGGTGGCGTAGATGGGATTGCCGGGCGGACAGGCAAAGTCCATACCCGTATGGCGTTTGCGGTAACCCAGAACCGGGTGCAATCTATAGCCGAAGGGACTAGACATACGGTAGGTGGAAGGGTCTGTATTCACAGGAGAAATGGCGGGGATGTGGGAAGCCAGGTCACCGGCCGTGCGCTGGAGAGTGGACACGTCGTCAAACGATTTGGACTGGATGTACACACGTTTTTCCAGCTGATCCAGACGGCGGGCAATGCCCAGAACGGCCGTTCCTTCCAGGTCTTTGTAACGGGCTTCTCCACCCAGGCCGGAGCGACGGATGGCTTCCGGAATCTCGTCCAGGCCGTACACGGAACGGTACACGCGGTCGTCTCTTTCCTCCATCATCGAGAGGAGTTCCTCGTAGCGGTCCAGCTGCTGGGACATCTGGTCGATGCGGGTGTTCCACTCTGCATTCTTGTGCCTCAGTATAGACGTTTTGGGGAGGTCTTCCTTCATCACAGACACCCTGACCCACATAAAGAGCAGGAACAGAAACAGACCGGCGATGCTTACTACCAGCACCTGCCAGCCCTGGATACGGGTTTCCTCCTGGACATCCACCATCAGGGTCTCCGGGTTCATCACGTATTTCTTTCTG
>JAEEQI010000234.1 GCA_016285215.1 Bacteroidales bacterium
GTGAGTTCTTGGTGCCCAAGGCTGTGGCGGTAATGGAACCGGCGCTCAGGCCCTCTGCATATACGCGGGAAGGATCCAGTTGCGGGTACTTGGCAAAGAGCTGGTACAGCACGGATTCAATGCCGTCGTGGCCCATGGCCTGGTAGTTGGGGCTGCCCTGCCATTCCATTTCCACTACAAAGAAACGGTCCTGGGCGGCCACCTGGATGAAGCCGGAGGTTTCGGCCTGCGTACGGGGGTCGTTGGTGTTGCCGTGCAGGAGCACCATCACGGGAACGCTCCTCGCCGGGGCTCCTTCCAGAAGTTCCTCCGGCCAGTACTCGTACCAGAGCTGTTTGGTGTCCTTTCCGGTGGGCTGCTCCACGATGATGCGCTTGATGCCCAGGGACTCGCAGTCCAGGTAGGGCTCCAGTTCATAGGAACCGTACTCTCCCAGCTTGGCCCCCTCGTAGTGCGTATGGTTGTAATTGTTATAGCGGTAGCAGCGGCCCAGCACCTGCTTCCAGGCATCGGCAAAGATTTCTTTCAAAGGGGCCGATGCAGGGTTCACCACCACCTTCATCAGGGGTTCGTCGGGATGGACGGCGGCCAGATAGGGCTTGGCCGCTTTGGCGGCACCCTTGCCGGCCACATAGGCGGGAACGCCGGCCGGATCTACGCTCTTGCCGGGTTTGCCGCCAATGGTGAGGATGCCGGAAACCTGGCCGCCGGCCTTGGGCGCCAGCACCTGGTTCACAAAGGTGGCCCCGTTGCCTATGCCCACAATCTTGAGGTTGCCGGGACCGCGGAAGCGGTTGAACAGCTGGGCAAAGGCTTCGAAATCGGCCTCGGCGGCGTACTTTTCACCGGTGGGGTTTACCACCAGGGCCGTGCCGTAGTTATCGTCCAGCAGCTGCTGGAGATCCAGCGAGGCTACCAGCGCTTCTGCATCGGCCTTATCCAACCTGGTGTCCGGATAAATGAAGAACGTAGGGGTGAAATTGTAGGAGCGGCCTTCCGCTCTGGTGGGACCGCCATAGGCAATGGAGAAAGAGGCCCGCTGGGTCAATACCACATTTTCGGGCTCGGGCAGGCCAGGCTGGGCCCCAGCGGAAAGGGACAGCAGCAGGCAGGCTAGAAGGAGGGTGATTTTTTTCATTTCAGCGTTTTTGGTTCTGTCCAAAGGTACAAAATAAAAATGGAGATTTGTACGCGTTTTTACAAAGTTTTGTAGTCTTTTGACGAAAGGCTTGAGACACTTATCTAATTTTGTGTCAGAAATTAAGCCGATGGCTGATGCATTATTAAGAAAATTTGTTATTTTTGCAACGAGTGTATTAATAGTTCCAAGAAGAAAAAGTCTGTAGCCCTATGAAACAGAAGAAAAGCCTCCTCATCATCGTGGTATCGGTTGTTGCCGTATGCCTGCTCGGTGTCATTGCCTCTCAGGTGTTCGATTGGCCCGTCAATACGGATCAAACCAGTGGCAATGTAGCCAAATCCTCCCGCTTTTCCCGCAAGACTGCCCAGGAAGCAGCCAGCAACATGCAGGAACTCCTCCTTAGCGACGAAGGGTACAAAAACGGATTGGTCGCCGCTTACCTGGTTATGAAGACCCGTGCCCAGCAGTTCGGTGCCCTGGCAGATATGTCGGAAGAAGTGGCCGGCGGCATCCCCGAGTTCGCGTCCGTACTTAAAGATATGAAGGCTGTCCGTCCCATGGTAGAGAATGTATGCGCATCTATGGACAAGGCCGGTGAAGACCTCAATGCCGCCCTGGGTGGAGAAACCCCCAAGGATCTGGCCCAGAATACCACCAACGCTGCTCTGGCTTATACTACCCTCCAGAAGCAGAACAGCCTGGCCACCCGTTTCATCGATACGGCCGATGCCTATCTGGCCAAGGCCGAAGCAGACAGCCGCCTCAAGTTTGTCCGCGACCAGTGGGTAGAATACCAGCAGCTTACCGCTGCCCTGGAAAATGATGAAAAGGCCGCTGAAGAACTGGAAGCGAAGGGTCACCTCCTGTCGGCCGATCAGACGCTCGCTGCCGCCCAGACCTTTAACGCAGTGCAGCAGATGTCCATCGCAAATAGCGCAGTAGTATCTGGCTATTTTGGAAAAACCCCCCCGAGAGTTATGGCTTCTGAAAGCACCGATTACTTCCAGTCTTTCGTCAATGAGACTGTCCAGAGCGCTACCGGTGTAGGTAACATCCAGAATGCCGTGACCAACGAGACTGTCCAGAGCGC
>JAEEQI010000069.1 GCA_016285215.1 Bacteroidales bacterium
GGTCCTCCGCATTCTGATTGGTCTTGTCATTGGTGCCGTTCTGGGTCTCCTGGTCCCGGGATGGACGTGGATAGGCATTCTGGGGCAAATCTTTGTAAGTGCCCTCAAGGCTGTTGCCCCTGTGCTGGTGGCGATCCTCGTGCTGGCCTCCATTGCCAAGGCAAATGGCGGGCTGGGCTCCCGTTTCCG
Organism: Bacteroidales bacterium; assembly: GCA_016285215.1. The sequence continues at coordinate 190 of JAEEQI010000069.1, forward strand.
CACGGTGATCCGGCTTTATGTCATAAGTACTCTCACGGCGGCTTTTGTAGCGGTGGTGGGCAGCAAACTCTTCCCCATACAGCTTCAATTGCAGGATATGGCTCAGGGAAGCGCCCCCAGCGCCCTTTCGGATGTTTTCAGCAACCTGCTCACCAACCTGGTTTCCAATCCCCTGGCTTCCGTCTCTTCGGCCAATTACATTGGTATTCTGTTCTGGGCCGTACTCATAGGACTGGGACTTAAGATGATTGCCAAGCCTTCCACCATCAGTGTGGTATCCGATTTTGCCGATGTCATTACCCTCATCGTGAGATGGATCATCCAGTTTGCACCTTTCGGTATTCTGGGTCTGGTGTTCAGTGCCGTTTCCCAAAGCGGTCTGGAAATCTTTACCACCTACGGAAAGCTGGTGCTCCTGCTGGTGGGCTGTATGGTGTTCAATACGCTGATTTTGAATCCCCTGTGGTCTTTCATAGCCACCCGCAAGAATCCCTATCCGCTTCTCTGGAACTGCCTCAAGGTCAGCGGTCTCAACGCCTTCTTTACGCGTTCTTCGGCCGCCAATATTCCCATTAACCTGTCTCTTTGCAAGAGTCTGGGCTTGGATGAGGATTTCTATTCCGTGAGCATTCCGCTGGGTGCCACCATCAATATGAACGGTGCGGCCGTCACCATTACCGTTATGACTATGGCTGTGGCCCATACGCTGGGCGTGGAAGTGAGTTTAGTTTCGGCCCTTTTGCTTTGCATCATAGCTACTTTGGGTGCCTGCGGTGCCTCTGGGGTGGCCGGCGGCTCCCTGCTGCTCATCCCTATGGCCTGTTCCTTCCTGGGTATCAGTAACGACGTGGCTATGCAGGCTGTGGCCGTGGGCTTCATTATTGGCGTTATCCAGGATTCCGTAGAAACGGCCCTCAATTCCAGCGCCGACGCCTTCTTCACCGCTACGGCCGAATACAAAGACAGAATCAAACAGAACCGTTATGAAGCATAAATGGTCCCTCCTCCTGCTGGTTCTCCTGTTTGTCCAGTGCAACTTAAAAAAGGCCGATGAACCCGTACGCGTTGGCATAGCCTGGCGCTCGGTTGCAGACTCCACTTCCTATTCCATTGTTGCACGCGCCATTGAGGAAGCCGGCGGCGTTCCCGTAATCCTGGAGCAGGTAAAGGAGTACGCCCTGGAATACGACGGTTACAAGCTCTCAGACGAATATCTGGATGAAAACGATGTTCTTATCCAGGAATACGCCAATCTGGTCAAAAACGAGCCCAAAAACGGCTTTAATAACTGCAATGCGGCAGAAGTGGTGGCCGGCGTGGACGCCGTGGTCTTTACCGGCGGCCAGGATATTGCCCCTACCCTGTTCCGTGTTCCACAACCGTGGCACGGACTGGAGGAAGAAAAGAACTACTATGCTACCCGTGATATCTCCGAGTATCTGACCATGGCCTACTGCCTGGACAGGGACATTCCCCTGCTGGGCCTGTGCCGCGGTATGCAGATGTTGGGAGTGGTCTCCGGAGCCGGTTTCATTCAGGATATCCCGGTCTATTATGCCCAGAAAGGCCTTTCCTACAACTTTGACCACCGCCAGCCGGCCGTTCCGGGAATCCGCAGGGACTACAAGCCCCACGATGTGGTGGTCCTGACCCACGATTCCTGGATGTACAAGATTGCCCAGACCGATACCATCCGCAAAGTTCCCTCCTGGCATCACCAGTCGGTGGGTCCCCTGGACAGCACGGCCCTCAAGCTTACCGCCGTTTACCCCGATGACGGGATAGAGATTTATGAGGCCTTGGAGCGCACGGACAAGCACTTTGCCGTGGGTGTGCAGTTCCATCCGGAGGTTGCCGTCAAAAAGAACCTGGACGGCGCCGACAACGCTTCCGACTATATGGATTATGAATCGGCCCTGGCCTACTTCCGCGTTCTGGTGCAGGAGGCCCGCGCTACAAGAGATTCAAGAAGAAAGTAATTACGCCCGTATTGATGATGTCCACAAACATAGCCCCAACCACAGGGACTATGATAAACGGCTTTACGCTGTAGTGGTACTTATAACTCACGGCCGACATATTGGCCATGGCATTGGGCGTGGCACCCAGGCCAAAGCCGCACAGTCCGCTCACCAGCATAGCGGCGTCGTAGTTGCGCCCGAAGGCCGGGAAAGCCACGAAGGCGGCGTATAAGCCCATAAACAGGCCCTGGGACACGAGGATGACAAACAGCGGAAGCATAAGGCCGGCCAGTTCCCACAGTTTGAGCGTGGACATAGCAATGCCCAGGAAAAGGGACAGGCTGAGTTCCCCTATGCCAAGGGTTTCCTTGAGGCACAGTTCATTCTCTTTATGGCCGAATACATTGCGCAGAATAGCCGCCACCACCAAGGATCCAAAGTAGGTAGGAACTGTAATTCCCGTCATAGCAATGAGCTTGCTAAGGCCCATACCCAGGGCCATAGCCACAAAGAGCTGACCCAGGGCCTGCGTATATCGTTTGAGGGAAGATGCGCCCTCGCTGGCCTCCAGGGTCATAATTTCGTCGTTGGTGTGGATTTCTTCGGCCAGCTTGTGCCTGCGGATGAGCATTTCTCCCAGCGGACCGCCAATCAGGGAGCCGGCAATAAGGCCGAAGGTGGCTGCCGCCATTGTTATGGAATCGGCCCCTTCCAGACCCATCTTTTCCAGCAGCGGAGAGAAACCGCCGGCTGTACCGTGACCGCCGCACATAGGGATGGAACCGGTGGCCATACCCACCAGCGAACTAACACCCATACCCTTGGCAATGCCCAGCGAAAGAAGGTTCTGGGATATAATGAGGACCGCCACCAGGATAATCATTACCACGAGGGGTTTTCCACCCTGTTTGAGAACGCGCAGATTGCTCTGGTAACCCACCGATGTAAAGAATATCGTCATAGCGATATCCTTGATGGTGCCGTCAAAATTGATGTCCAGCCCAAATACAGAGTATAACAGCAGGAAAAAGAGCGATATCAGCAGACCGCCGGATACCGGAACCGGGATACAGAACCGCTTGAGGAAAGGGATCCATTTGGTGAAACACATTCCCAGCAGGAGGGCCACAACGCCCACTCCGGCTGTCATATACATATCCAAGTTCAGGTTCATACGCGTTTTAGTTCTTCTTCAATCTGTGGTAATAACTGTATGTCGGCCGGGAGCCAGCGGACCTCCTTCAACTCTTCTTTTCCCAGCCAGCGGGCGGCCTCGTGCTCATTGAGGTGCAGGGCCTCCCCTTTGAGCGAACAAAAGAAGCAGTGCATAGTAAGGTGGAACTCGGGATAATCCCACTCAATGGTGCTCAGGAAGCGGTCTATGGCAATATCGGCCGAAAGCTCCTCCCGAATCTCACGCACCAGGGCTTCCTCCGGGCTCTCCCCTGCCTCCATTTTCCCGCCCGGAAATTCCCACCAGTCCTTCCAGGGGCCGTAGCCCCGCTCGGTGGCAAAGATCTTGTCCCCTTTCCGGATAATGGCGGCTACTACCTCAATTGTTTTCATTGTAGGCAAATATACGAATTTTTTGCTACCTTTGCCTTTGTAAAAAGCTATTCATGAAACCTAAAACCACCATTATTCCTGTTCAGGGGATGAAAATGCTCAAGGCATTTATCCGCTTCCCTCTGGATTTATACAAGGATTGCGAGAACTGGGTCCCCCCTTTCGAAAGCGACGAATTCAAGTCCCTGGGCCCTGATAATCCCTCTCTCGAATTCTGTGAAAAAGAACTGTTCCTGGCCTATCAGGACAAGAAAATCGTAGGCCGAGTGGCTGCCATCATCAACCACCGGGCCAATAAGAAGTTTGGAGAAAACACCGTACGCTTTGGCTGGATAGACTTCATAGAAGATTTTGACGTGGCCAAAGCCCTCATTGATACGGTTATCGTATGGGGCGCCAAGCGGGGTGCCACCCAGATCAAGGGTCCCCTGGGCTTTACGGATATGGACCGCGAAGGCCTGCTGGTAGACGGTTTCGAAAAGGAGAGCCCTTTCACGGTTATCTACAACTACCCCTACTACCCCGAGTATCTGGAGCGGTTGGGCTTTACCAAAGACGCAGACTGGACGCAGCGTTACCTTAATTTCTCGGACGAACTGCCTCCTATGTATAAATATGCAGACATCATCGAAAAACGCTTCGGCCTGCGTATCTATACAGCCCGTACCTTGAAGCAGATGGCCCGCCGCGGCCGGGAGATGTTTCACGTGCTCAATGCCGCCTTTGAGCCGCTTTATGAGTATACCAAACTCTCCGACAAGCAGATTGACGGCTATGTAAGACAGTATGTCCCTGTTCTGAATAAAGACCTGGTGGCCTTTGTGGTGAACGAAAAAGACGAACTGGTGGCCTTCACCGTGACCTGCCCTCACATCAGCGCCGGTATTCGCAAGGCCAAGGGCCGCATCTTCCCCTTTGGCTGGATACACATCCTCCCCTGGCTCAATGCCAAGAAGAACCACATCACCGAAGGCCTTCTCATTGGCGTCCTGCCGGAGTACCAGGCCAAAGGCGCCAGTCTGCTGATGACCAAGTACCTGCACGAAAATTACATCCGCCTGGGAATCAAGCGGATGTTAATGAACCCGCAGCTGGAAGAAAACTACAAGGTGCAGACGCTCTTTGAGCCCTACGACCCGCAGCCGTATCAACGTCGCCGCAGTTATGTAAAGGAGATAAAGGCCCAAGAACTCTAGCCTCTCTCCTCAATTATAGTGTCACAGACTTCCCCGACGGTTACCGGCAGCGGTTTTCCTTCGGGGAATTTCATTTGAAACTTCTCCTCCGAAGCCAGGGCCAGGAGCATCATCGAAAGCGAGTCTATACCGAGCTCGCGGACGAGCTCGGTATCATAAGTTACTTTGGACAGATCCGACTTGGGACGGATCACGGACAGGACCTCCTTGAGGCCCTCGAAAACTTCTTCTCTAGTCATTATACGCGGGATACTTTCATACTGCCGGTGCGTTTGAAGTCTTCCGTACGCACGGTTACTTTACGGATCTGATGGGTGCTGGGCAGGGTGGCGTTGATCTTGTCTACCAGCTTGTTCATATAGGCTTCCACCTCTTCCCAAGGCTTGCCGTCAAAGGCGGGCATCAGGGGCAGAATCTCCACAGCAATCACCTGGTTGCCGTTGAGCTCGTCTTCCTTGACCATAGCGTCACGGACGCAAGGATCGGCGTAGAAGGGCTCTTCCAGGGCCTCAGGGCTCACATTTTCGCCGTTGGCCAGCACAATGATGTTCTTGATTCGGCCCGTGATATAGAGGAAGCCGTCCTCGTCAAAGCGGCAGAGGTCACCGGTACGCAGCCAGCCGTCGGGAGTGAGGGCTTCGGCCGTACGCTCGGGATCCTTATAGTAATAGGAGAAGATGTTGTCTCCCTTGAGCCAGAGCTCGCCGTCCACCAGCTTGGCCTCCTGACCGGGATAAACACGACCGATGGAAGCGGGATTGGTAAGCGGATAGGCATTGGCACTGGAGAGGTTGGCGCTTTCCGTGAGGCCGTAGCCAAAGCAGAACTGCACGCCCAGCTTGGAGAAGATTTCCGTCAGACGCGGCGGCACGTTGGCGGCGCCGGAGATGATCATACGGAGGTTGCCGCCCAGGAACTGGGGACCGTACATCTTCACAAGACCGGCCAGGATGTCGCAGATACCCGGAACAATGATGAGGATGGTGGGCTTGATGGCGGGAAGCTTGCCCACGGCAGCCTTCATATCCTCGCAGGTGTAGATAAGGTTACCGGAATAGAAGCAGCCCATACAGCCGGCAATGAGGCCGAATACGTGGCTCAGCGGAAGCAGGGCCAGGTAACGGTGTACACCAATGATGGGGCCGGGTTTGAAGATGGTGTTGAAGTTGCCTCTCATAAGGGCACGGTGGCTCAGGACAGCGCCCTTGGGAGCGCCGGTGGTACCGCCGGTAAAGAAGATGGCAGCGGGGCTGTCAGGATCAATTTGGGCCGAAGGAACACCGGTCTCTGCAATGGAAGCAGCCGGAAGCACCTTGGTGCCCTGAATCTTGGCGGTAAGGGGCATAAACTCCTCACGCACGAAGATGGCGGCAATGTCAAATTTCATACAGCAGCCGACCACGGCCATTTCCGGCAGGGAGGCCGGGAAGTTCATAGCCACGTAACCGGCACTGGTAACGGCCAGGAACAGTTCCATAGCATCCTGGCTGTTGCGGTCCATAATGGCGATATGGGCGCCTTTCTGAAGGCCCAGGCCCTCAATAAAGGCACGACGGCGGGCTACCCGCTCTCCCAACTCCTTATAAGTAATGGTGTTGGTCATATCGGAGATGGCCGGGTTGTTGGCATACTCCTTGGTAAACCAGTCCACAAATTCACCCATCGTGGGCAGATAAGGGAGGCGCTCAATTTCCTCTTTGGGAAGCAGCGAATAGAAATACTCTTCGTTGGTCATAAATAAATGGTTTAGTTTATTAGTTAGTTAAAGTTGATTTCTTTTTCCAGTTTCATTAAAAGCTCATAGCGGTCCCAGTCGTTGCGGTTGGCAAAGATAAGGATCAGCAGGTCTTGTTCCGGATATCGGGCGGCCATAATCATAAATCCGCCATTGTCTCCGGTATGGTAAACGCGTCTGGGAGCGCCATCCAGGGCCGGTTCAATGAACCACCCGTAACCGTACCAGGTGTTGGGACGGTTCTGGTAATCACTCCAGGGACTGTAACTTACTTGCGTATGTTCTGTCATTGCTTGCGCTAGCAGGTCCGGATCCAGCACTCTCCCCTCTCTGAGGGCTTTCTCCCACTTTACAAACTCGTGGGTGGTGGTGTAGATGCCGCCGTCCGGACGGGTGGCAAAGAAGGTCTCTTCTCCAAAATCGTACTCCTTCCAGCCATTGTCGTAAATGTATCCGTGGGCAGCGTCGGGACGCTCGTTATCGCGGTCGAAATAGTATGTGTTGTCCATACCCGCCGGGTTGAAGATATGCTTCTGAACATACTCCGTAAACGGTTCTCCGCTAACCCGTTCCACCAGGAATCCCATCAACGTGTAGGTGGGGTTCATATACTCGTATGCAGTACCGGGAGCAAAGTTCCGGTGGTCCAGGGTCTTCAGATACTCTACGCTCAGGTTCTCGTCTCCAAATACTCTCTGCTCTCTGGTCAGAATGTCGGCTCTTATGTCCGGAATGCCGGAACTGTGTGACAGCAGGTGCTTGATGTTAATCTCGTCCCAGATTTTGCTTTCGAATTCCGGGAAGTATTGGCTCACAGGATCCTCCAACGATATCTTCCCCTCCTGAACCAACTGTAAAATAGCAACAGCCGTAAACTGTTTTGAAACAGAAGCAATATTAAAATGGGTGTTGCCGTCTATAAAATCACTCTCCGGAATCCCAGGATTCTCCGGGAAATTATTTTTCGGAAGGCTTTCCGAAAAACCAATTTCCCTCCGAATTAAGCTATCAGGTTCTATTTCCGGTCCTACTTCTGCCATTCTGGCTAATCCATAACCTTTATCAAAGAGGATGTCGTTTCCTTGGAGGACGAGGATGGCGGCGCCGGGTTCATTGGCCGGGAAGATGGGCTTCAGAATGCGGTCCAGGCGGCTTTCCAGGGAGTTGTTGCAGGATACCAACGCCATGGTTACAAGTACGATATAAGGTTTCAGGCTCATACGGGATCCACGTCTATTACTATATGTCCGGGATACTTCTTAGCCTGTTCGAAGGCCGAAATGCAGCGGCTGATGGCCTGCTTGCGGAGGCTCAGTTCTTTGTCCCGCGGAAGCAGGAGCAGCATCTCCTGTACCTTCTCATCGGGGATGGGCCACCAGGAGGGAGCATAAGGGCCCGTGACGGGGCTTATGCTGCCCAGTTCCTTTACGAGGTCGTGAGTAAAGAATCCCAGCCGCTTTTCGTACTTGTCCCGCACCTGTACTTTAACCAGGCGGGAGAAGGGCGGATAGCCAAACTGGCGGCGTTCTTCCATAATGCGGTCGGTGGGATCCTTCCCTTCCAGAATAGCCTGGAAGACCGGATGGTGAGGCTCTCTGGTTTGGATCACAAAGCGGGCGCAATGGCCTTTCTGCTGCTTAAGCACCTGGACGGCTCTTTCATCGGCCCTGAAATCCTGGCGGGAGAGGATTCCGTCTGCTGCTACAATGGCCACCAGACCCAATTTCCGGCTTTCTATTCCTTTGGTGGAGAGGTTGTTTCCTACCAGTATATCAAACTCTCCTGCAGCAAAGGCGCGGAGGGTTTCCAGCTGTTCTTCGGCCGTTCCTTCATTGAGGCTTCCCAAGCGGACATCCGGGAAGATTTCCAGGACTTCGGCCTCCAGTTTTCTACCGTCAAAATAGCTTCTGCGGGGGCCCAGCACCAGAATCTGCTCTCCGGCTTCCAGGGCATTCTGCATATGAGCCAGCAGCTTGAGAGAGAACGAGCCGTTCATTCCGTTTTTGCGGATTTCGGCCCCTATACTTATAATCTCTACCTCGGTGGTTTTTCCTTTGCTGGAGTTTTCCTTGAGGTCAACCCTTACAAAGCGGCCGCATTGAGCGTTGTAGACCGATTCCAGGGAAGGCGTTGCACTGCCCAGGATGACCTTGGCCCCGTGCGACAGAGCCAGCATTATGCCGCTTTCACGGGCGTGATATCGCGGAGCGGGGCTGTCCTGCTTGAAGGAAGGGTCGTGTTCTTCGTCCACCACTACCAGTCCCAGGTTGCGGTTGGGCAGAAGCAGGGCGCTGCGGGTACCCAGCAGTACATATTGATCTCCGGATCTCAGTTTTTCGGCCACTGCCTTTCTCTTGCCGGGCGTAAGATGGCTGTTGTATACCAGCAATGTGGGGAAAACCTTTCTGATTTGCTCTTCCAACTGGCTGGACAGGGCCACTTCGGGCACAAGAATGAGGGTGCTTTTGCCTTCTTTCCAGGTCTGGAAGGCCTGGTTGAGATACAGGTCTGTTCTGGAGGTGCCGCATACCAAAACGGGTTTGCCTTCACCGAAGCTTTTTATGATGCTTTCATCCACTGCTGGGGCTTCATTGGGCTCTTGGGTGGCCGGAAGGACCAGACGGGACTTATGGTGCGCCATACGGGGATAAGCGGCCTTGTAAACCTCCCCTACCGTACACAGATAATAAGCTGCGATTTCTCTCCAGAAACGGATCTCTTCCGGACTCACTACGGGAAGGTCTTCTTCCACTGCCTCAATGGGCAGAATCCGGCCCGGATCCAGGTTGGGGGTAACGTTGATTTCGCTCACCGTTCCCACATAGAAGGCATTGGCAAAAATGACCCTTACACGGTCTCCTACCTGAACTTCAACCTGTTGCGGCACCTTATAATAAGGTTCCCACTCCAGGCGGAGAGGAAGGATTACCTGTATGAAAGACGTACGGGTCATAAATCTTGCGAATATACGAATATTTTCCGGTAAAATCAATGTGGAACTTTGTGGAACATTTCTTGGGGATGTCAATTTTTTAACCTATTTTTGTAAGCTTAAAAGAAACAGTATTATGGGCAAAATCATAGCTATCGCCAATCAGAAAGGCGGCGTGGGAAAAACCACCACAGCCATCAATCTGGCCGCCTCCCTGGCCGTCCTGGAGAAGAACGTTCTGGTCATTGACGCAGACCCTCAGGCCAATACCACCTCGGGTCTCAACTTTGACCCCGAGAACGAGGAACACCGTACCCTGTACGAGATTCTCATTGGAAAAATCGCAGCTCAGGACGCTCTCATCCAAACCGAGCTCCCCAAGCTGCATATGATTCCCTCCCACATCAACCTGGTGGGAGCAGAGATCGAGCTTCTGGAAACCCCGGACCGCGAATCCATCCTTAAGAAGGCCCTTGCGCCCATCAAGGACCAGTACGACTATATCATCATAGACTGCTCCCCTTCCCTGGGCCTCATTACCGTGAACAGTCTCACGGCCGCAGATTCCGTGATGATTCCCGTACAGCCGGAATTCTTTGCCCTGGAAGGTCTGGCCAAACTCATTCAGACCATCCGTCTGGTGCAGAACGGCATCAACCCCAACCTTACCATCGAAGGCTTTGTGGTCACTATGTACGACGGCCGAACCAAGGTCCACAACCAGGTGGTGGCCCAGCTGCGTGAGCACTTCAAGGATATGGTGTTCAATACCATCATCCAGCGCAGCATCCGCCTGAGCGAGGCTCCGTCTTACGGCAAGCCCATCATCCTGTACGACGTAATGAACAACGGTACTTCCAATTACCTCAATCTGGCAAAGGAAGTCTTAGACAAGAATAACGATGCCCAATAATCCGTCCCGCCTTGGAAAGGGCCTGGGGGCCCTTCTGGGAGGAGAAGACCTCTCCGAACTGCGCAAACCCGTAGGTTACATCAACAAGCAGGTCGTTTCGGCCGAAACCAAACCCCAGGACACATCCGATGTCCTGCGAATCCCCGTGGGCCTCATTGAGCCCAACCCCTATCAGCCCCGTATGAGCTTTGACAACGAAGCTATGCAGGAACTGTGCGAGAGCATCCGTTCCTTCGGCCTTATCCAGCCCATTACGGTGCGTCGCCGGGGAGAAAAATTCCAGATCATCAGCGGTGAGCGCCGTTACCGCGCTTCCATTATGGCCGGTATGGATATGGTTCCCGCCTATATCCGAGACGCCTCCGAGCAAGGTATGCTGGAAATGGCCATCGTGGAGAACATCCAGAGAGAAAACCTGGATCCCATTGAGGTGGCTATGAGCTATCAGCGCCTGATGGAGGAATGCCGCCTCACCCAGGAGCAGATGGCAGACCGCGTGGGCAAGAAGCGCGCATCTGTGGCCAACCAGCTCCGCCTTCTCAAACTGCCCGCCAAGGTCCAGCACGACCTAAAGGTGGGTCTGGTGAGCGTGGGCCACGCCAAGGTGCTTCTGGCCGTAGAAGATCCCGAAACCCAGGAACTCCTCTGTGACCTTATAGTCAAGGGCGGTCTCTCCGTGCGTCAGCTGGAAGAGAAGGTGAAGGCTTTGGAGAACAAGGCCGCTTCGGCCAAAAAGAAAGAAGACCCCGGCACCCTCCCTGAGATGTATTACCGCCTTCTGGAAAACGTGGGCAAGTATTTTGGAGAGAACATTTCCCTGCGCCGCAACCGCGAGGGCAAGGGCGTTCTCACCATCAAGTTCGATTCCGACGCCCAGATGGAAGAATTTATGAAGGCGCTGGACCAGAGATGAACGTAAGAGGGCTCATAGTGCTTTCTCTGGGTTGCCTGCTGGCTTCCCTGCCCCTTCGTGCCCAGTACAGAGACGACCAATTCAAACGGGACGCCTTTACGCAAACGTACGCAGACACCACGGAGAAAACCAAGACCGATTCCAGCCAGATTTTCAGTTTCAAGGAGTATTTTGGCGGTCTGGCCCATAAGAGAACCGCTTCCCTCAAGACATTAAGTATTGGTTCGGCCGTTTTGGTGGGCGGCACCCAAATCTACAACAAGCAGTACTGGAAACTTCCCATCATCTATGGTGGAATTGGTGCCGGTATTTACGGAGGAATCCGTTTCAACAATCTCTACAAAAGTACCGGAGAAGACAAGTACAAACTGTACAGTACCCTTTCCTATGTAGGAGCCGGCGTGGTCTACTGGGGAACTATACTGGACGGCGCCGTGAGCTACAAATCCAATATGGCCCCTCCGGATCCGGCCAAGTCCACCCTGTATTCCATCCTGCTTCCGGGTTTGGGACAGATTTACAACGGAGAATTCTGGAAGGTTCCCATCTATTGGGGTTTGATGGCCGGCAGCGTACACTTTGTGGTCGAAAACCATACGCAGTACCAGCGTTGGAAGTGGACTT
>JAEEQI010000070.1 GCA_016285215.1 Bacteroidales bacterium
TGTTTCGACAAAAATAACCGGTGCCTTGCCTTGAACAAAGTGAAGGATGGAAAAGGGAATGACATATACTGGAGCTGCCTTTTAGCGACCTATAAATTTGAACGATACCCTATTCAGGTGTATTAAGAAAAGCTCGTATGAAAACAATTCGTTTGATGATGATCAGCCTGGCCGCAGCAGCTGCCACAAGAAGAACCGGGCGGCCCCATCTCCTGGTGGGAGGACCTACAGGTGGATCCGGCCACCGAAACGGCGTGGATCTGGAGCTTTGACCCCGGGCACGGCGGACGGCAGTACCTGGCCGGCTTCTCCAACGAAGCCAACTTCTTCCGCACCTTCAGGCAGGTCACCGGCAAGACCCCTTCCGAATGGAAGGAGAGTAAGATTTAAGTATTTCATTACGTTTTGTGGACGGGATTGTTTTTTTTCGTATCTTTGCGCCCGAATCATTTAAAACATCACAGTATGAATCTTCGTGATATCAAGAAAGACATTGAGTATGTAGTGGGTTCGTTCATTGACGACTGCACCCTGTTCCTCAATACCCACCCCGGCAAGCAGGCCGACGACATCACCAACCTCATTGACAAGGCCGTAGACGTTTACAACGATCTCCGTGAGAAGGTGGTCAAGAGCGCCGGAGCAGAAAAACCCAAGGTTTGCTTCACCAGCATCCGCAAAGAACTGTTGGAAAAGACGGACGCCCTTTACGACGAGCTCGCCGCCACGGTGAAGAAAGTCCTCGGAGACTAATCCCTGGCACTTAAGCGACTCTTACTCAAAGAGATAAATAAAGAGACGGATACCCAACCGGTACCCGTCTCTTTGGTTAATATACAGATAGTCAGGGGGTTATCTGCCAGGCTGTGCGACAATCAGCGCCGTGGCCCAGACTTCGCAGCCTTCACACCGTCCCACAAAGCCCAGCTTTTCGGTGGTGGTGGCCTTGACGGACACCCGGTCTTCCGAAACGCCCAGGATGGAAGCCAGCGTGGCGCGCATGGTGTTGATGTGAGGCGCCAGCTTGGGTTTCTGCAGGGCAATGGTGATGTCCACATTGCCCACCTGATAGCCGTGCTGATGGACCAGGTCCACTACTTTGGCCAGCAGCAGCTTGCTGTCTACACCTTTCCACTCGTCCGACGTGTCGGGGAAAAGATGGCCGATGTCTCCCAGGGCCAGGCAGCCCAGCAGGGCATCGCACAGGGCGTGGATGGCCACGTCTCCGTCTGAGTGGGCCACAAAGCCGGTTTCCGAAGGAATCTGTACGCCGCCCAGCCACATAGGGAGGCCGGGAGCTATGGCGTGAACGTCGTATCCGTTACCTATTCTGATATCCATCGTGTTTAGAATTTGAAGGTGTAGCTGAGACCGATGCTGATCCGGAAATGATCGTCGTACTGGGCCGAGAACAGACGCGTGCCCTCGCTGTTGGTGTCTATCAGATAATCCGCGAGATAGTCAACAAGGGCGTAAGGCTGGAGCACGTGATGTTTGCTCAGATTGATGTCCGTGCGGAAGATGGCGCGGTAGCGGTTGTTGTAAATGTGCGTGTAGCCAAGAGGCGTATAATTATAGTAGGTGGTGCCGTCGCTCTTGTAGTGCATAGTTCCATCCACTTCTCCCCAGGGGTCGTTGAAGACGGTGCGCATCTCCAGGAACACACCGGGCTCAAAATAGGTCCATCCCTTATACTCCACGCCTATGCGGGATTTGAGCTCCATTTTGTTGCGGGTGGTCTGGAACTCGTTGAAGGTACCCGTGCGGTGCGTCATCTGGAAGCGTTCCTTGATGGACAAGGAGAAGCCATTGATGTTGAGATGGGCACCTGCGTCAAAGAATACACGGTGACGGGGATTCTTGAACTGCAGGTTGTTGTAGCTGTATGGGTTGATAAGGCTATAACCCAAACCCAGCTTCATCCACTTCACGGGCTTGTATTCCAGCTCCATATTGGTCTGGAGACGGCCCAGGCTCTTGAAGGCGCCCTCCATACGGACTTCCTCCTCCACGGTCAGGTGAAGACCCTTCCGGAGTTTCACATCTACGCCGGCAGAGGCGCGGGCGCCCGCTTCGGTGGTGCTTTGTGCCGCGGCGGCCAGGGGAAGCAGCAGGGCCAGAGTAAAGAGAATCTTTTTCATTATTCAACGTAATCTTTTGCCCGGGTAATCATATTCACGGAATTGCTTTCTCCCTTGGGCAGGTGATAGTATACTTTGATAAAGGCCGAATCCTTCAAGAAGTCCACGTGACCAATTTCCAGATTCTCAATGGGAAAGCCCAGACGCTTCTCCAAATCGGCCTTCAACTCTTCGCGCTTTTCGGGAACAATGAGGGCGATGTTGTCATAAAGTACCAGCTTGGCGGCGGTGTGGGCCACCAGTTTTTCGCTCTCCAGAACGGCCACCAGGGCCACCACAAGCAGGTTTACCAGGACCATCACGCCCACATTACCCCAGCTGAGGGCATAGTGCGGGGCGGTGCTTACGTCCACCATCTGGTACACGGGAGCCAGGCCGTTGGCCGCAGCCAGGGCAATGATCACAAAGAGGTAGGTCATTTCCCGGATGGGAACGGTCTCGGTGCGGTAGCGGATAACCCCAAAGATGGCAAACAGGCCCAGGGTGAGCCCCACGCCCACTTCCACGTTGCCCATAATATAGAGCAGGGTAAGCATAGCCGAAGAGAACACCATAAAGGTGAAGTAATAGTCACGGCGTTTGCTCTTCTTGTAGTAGAAGCAGTGCACCAGGATCCAGCACACCAGCAGGTTCAGGGCAAAGCGGATGCCCAGTTCGGCCACTTTCTGTGCCGTGGTCATCATAGCGTCCGTAATGGTCTGGACGTCCAGGAGGAGGTCGTCTCCGGCATCCAGGTCCCCAAAGGAGGCCAGGTCTTCTTGAACAAAACGGAAGAGGTGATCAATCATATTGTTGCCAGTTTATTTCCAATGGTTTTTTCAAGTACTCTCACTTTCTCCTTGAAGCGGCCGGGACGGGCCTGGGCGTCGGTGAGGGTAACGGCTGTACAGTATTTGCTCACGCGGACAGGCTTGATCCGGTGCTGCAGAAAAATCTCCCGCATCCGGCTTTTGGCCCGGCCGTCCTGCTTGAGCTCAATGATGACGGCGTCCTGCAAATTGGCATTCTGACCCGTCTGGAAGTTCTTGAAGCGGACGTCGGTATCAATGGTAAGCCGCTCCGTAAGGCTGGGATTCACCAGCGTGATGCGCGTAAACAGGGTCTCCAATACGGGCCGAAGGTCCCCGGCCGAAAACCAGGAATGCTTGGTCAGGTACTCGCAGGCCTCCGCATTGCCGGCAAACTCCATCAGTTCGAAAGGCTGGATGCCAATTCTCTTCTTGTTGGTTCGGCCGTGATTGTTTTTGCGCTTGATTTCAAGGTAGGCCTCCTGCGAACGCACATAGCAGCGGGTACGCACCTTCTGGCGGACCAGGTGTTTGTTGCGGTGGTCGTAGAAGTTCTTGAGCTGAGGGGTGTCAAAGTACACCGAATCGTACGGGCTCTGCCTTTCCCCTTCCGTTACCAGCACCCTGTATCCGGCTGCGGCAGCATCCGACAGGACACTGCGCAGCGTAGATTCGTTGGTGAGGTACTTGGCGTCTATGCGGTTCATCAGCTTGACGGATTTCATCTCCTCCAGCGTGACGGGCTGCATCCGGGCCAAATCCTCCACAAATGAAATATGGGCGATTTCCGGCATATTTCACAAAGTTAATGATTTTTCGGAAGATGAGTATCACCATCCGGGGAAGCCGCCGGGACCGCCGCCACCGGGCATACCGCCGCCGCTGCTGGTATAGGCGCTCAGGGAGACATTGCTTCCTCCGCTCACCGTTCCGCCCAGGACGCCCATTCCGTTAAAGATTTGGTCGCCGCCGGTCACGGTCACGTTGGATTTCACCGTGGGCTGTGTGGCGCCGGACACCACCAGGCCGCTACCGCCTTTCTCGGGCGTATAGAAAGCGTAGGTGTTGTCTCCCACTGTAAGGGAATACCACTTCTTGGCCGTCCAGGAAGACGCGCTGTAGCACTTTTGGCTTTGGACAGCGCCGTTTTCCAAACCGCCAATGGCAAACAGGACGCCACCGTTGATATAGAGTCTGTAGCCTTTTTCGGTGTTGGCGTCCAGGGCCACTTCGGGAGAGCCCTTGCCAATGGCGTAGGTAACGCCGCCTTCAATATAGAGGTTGCCGTTTGCGTCCATACCGTCGTTGTTGGTGGAATAGGCGCACACATAGCCGTCGGTGACAACCAGATTTCCGGCGCTGTTAATGGCATCGTCGTAAGCCTGGACATACACGGTTCCGCTGGTGATTTCCATTTTGCCCTTGGCTTCCATACCCTCGTGATGAGAAACTTTGACACTCACGCTGCCGCCGGAGACAAAGATATTGCCGTCAAACTTGACGCCCTTGGCACTTTTGTCGCTCTTGGAGTCGTTGTTGCCGGTTACGGTCACGTTCACGGTACCGCCCTGGAAGTAAGCGTCGGCGTCTCCGTTGATGCCCTTTCCGCCAGCTCCGGAATTGGTGATGGTGAGGGTACCGTCGTTCATTACAAAGAGCTTATCGGCCTTTACGCCGGCAGAAGCCTTGTACTCCTGATCTTCGCTGTCGTAGGCAGTACCTCCCGTAACGGTGACCGTGGTAACGCCGCCGTTAAACACTACCAGGCTGTCGGAGGCAATGCCTTTTTTCATAGCGGCCGAAACGGAGGCCTGGATGGTTCCGCCGGAGATCATCACGGCATCTTTGCCGCGCAGGGCGTGTCCGGCACTGGAGCTCACGTTGAGGCTGGGTCCGTCCATCAGGTGGATGTAATCGTCGGAGGTGATGCCGGCCTTGCCTTTGGCGGTAACGGTGAGGCTGCCGCTGCCGGAGAAGATGAGCTGTCCCTCGGAGAAGAAGGCGGCTTTTTCGTCTTCTTCGGCCGGCGTGGCGGTATAAGTGGTTCCATCGGCCAGCGTGTTGGTACCGTTGACAATTACAAAGCAGCGTTTCTTGCCCTGGTTGTTGATGGCGGCGCCGTTGGGATTGGTGATGGAGACGTCGTTGAGCACGAGCGCCTGCTTGTTGTTGGAGTAAATCTTGAGGAAGCCGTTGGAGGTGGATCCGCGCAGTTCGTACTTCACTTTTTCCTTGGTGGTGGTGTTATCCACGGTAACCTGGTTGCCGCTAACGGTCACAATGCCGTTTTCGTCACCCGATACGGTGGCATCGCCTGTGTTGGAGAAAGTAATGATAATGGTACGGGCAAACTCGGTTCCGGCCACGTCGTCTTCCTCATCATATTCCACGGGAGTGGCAGTGCTGCCGGAAACTCCGGAAGAGCTGGCCTCTGCGGAACCGTTGTCAGTATTATAATTAAAGGGATCATCCCAATTGAGGATGTCCTCTTTGCCGCATCCGGTGGCCATCACGGCCAGGAGCGTCAGGATTGATAAAGCCTTCTTCATAATCGGTTGGTTTAAAAGTACACGTCGGCTTACCCTTAAATCAAAAATATAGCCAGCACGAAGGCATTTCAACGAACGGGCCATATTTTTCAACGAAACCCCGGAAAAATTCCTTATTTTTGCGAGGAATGGATACGCTTAGGAAAAGAGAGACGCTTCTGTACGTCGGTTTGTGGGCCGTCGTTTTTGCGATTGTGGCCCTCTCTGTGCGGGACCTCAAAGGCGCCGCTTTTGTGCTGCTGCCTTTTCTGGTCCTGTTCCTGGCGCACAACTATTCCCTCACGCCCCTTCTGTTTCGCAAACAGAGAGTCCAGTACCTGATTCTGACCGGTATTCTCTTTGGGGTATTCGTCTTTTACTGCCTCCGCACCGGAGTCCGGCCGCCGGAGATGGAACCGTGGCGCCCCGATATGCCCGGTCCGGGAGGCCCTCCCAAACGAATCCTTCCCCCGGAAGTTACCAAGATACTCCTCGGGTTTCTGGTCCTATTAATTAATCTAGGGGTAAAGTCTTTCTTTGTGGCCCTACGCCGCGGCCAGGAAATAGCCGCCCTCCAGGCCCGCAGCCGGATTCAAAAGGCCGAAGCTCCGGAGGAGGTCCCTTCCGTCCTGCATTTCAAGACCGACTACAAGACCGTTCCGGTCAAGCTGGCCGAGATTCGCTACATCGAGAGTATGAGCGAATATGTGAAGGTCTATCTGGAGGGCCAGCCGCAGCCGCTGGTGGTTCTGTACAGCCTTAAAAAACTGGTGGAGCAGCTTCCCGCCGGCCAGTTTATGCGCATCCACCGCTCCTATATCATCGCCCTGTCGCACATCAAGGAGGCCAGCCGCAGCGAGGTAATTCTGGACGACGACACCCGCCTCCCCGTGGGAGAAGTCTATCGGCCCGCGTTCCGGGAATATTTACATGGCAGATAACCCTCTGACTATCTGTATATTAAACGAAGAGACGGGTACCGGTTGGGTATCCGTCTCTTTAGTTATCTCTTTGGGTAAGAGTTACTTATGTGCCAGAGCTTTCTTGTATTCCGCCTGCGCTTTTAGCATTTGCTTTTGGAACTCCTGCGAGGTTTGCAGCCTGGCGTAACCCATACTGGCTATGGGTCGGCTGGCGTCCACGTCGCTTTGCCAGTGGCAGCCGGAGATGACGCGGCTCACGCCGGACTCCCAGGCCCGGTTGTAAACGGCTTCGGCCGTGCCGGGATGGATCTGGGCCATCAGAAGGGCGCAGGCCCAGGCACGGATGGTGTGGCCGGAGGGATAGGAACCCTCTTTGGACAGCCACTCATCGTCCTGCGGGAAGATGGAAGGCTCCTTGAAATAGGCAAAGGGCCGAATACGGAAGTAGTGGGCCTTGGGTTTGATGCGGATGGCCTCGATGGTGGAGACGCCACGGGTCAGAACTTCGTAGATGGCCGGGGTCTCCTCTTTGGAAATCTTAAGGCCGAAGGGCTCGGACAGGATAACGAGGGTAGTATCCAGATTCCAGACGGCATCGCGGATGGCCATCTGAAGGCGAAGGGAATCCTTGCGCTGCTGCTTTCCCCACATATAGCGGAGAATGTCGTGGTCAAATTCGGTGCTGGGATCCTGCGGCGGGGCGGGAACGCAGAGTACGGCATCGGGCAGCTCCTCTTCTGCGAGATAGGGGATAATCTTGTCCTGTGCCAGGGCGCCCAGTTGCAGACACAGCAGGAAAACGATAATCAGGGTCTTTTTCATAGAGAAACCTCCTATTGAGCTATGTATTCGTATTGTTTAATGCTGAGCAGTTTGCCTTTGGCATTATAGGTATACTGGATTTTCTTTTTGCCCAGCTCGTTGAACTCGAACTTCTTGTAGGTCTGGAGGCGGTTGCGGTTGTCGTACACCAGTTCACGGGACAGTTTGCCCTCTGCGTCGTACTCAAAACGCTTGCGCCATTTCTGGCCCTCCTGGGTGTATTCAATTTCTTCCAGTTTCTTTCCGTTGGCGTTGTAGGTGGTAACGTGGTCCAGCGTCTTGTGGTTGCCTTTGGCGTCGGTGTTCCACTCTTTGATGACCAAGTTTTTCTTGTCCATCTTGGTGGTCGTCTGCTCCTGGGCAAAGGCGGTGGGGATGAGCAGCAGCGCTGCTGCAAGGGATACTATGATTCTTTTCATAACTGGGCAAAGATACAAATTATTTGCCACGGATGTCGCTTTCAATCAAATTTTGCCTTTTGGCCGAAAATTTTTATCTTTGTATTGGTAAAAAATTGCTTATGCTAATCGTTCTGAAACTTCTGGGCTCCATCGCCCTCCTGATATACGGTATGAAGGTGATGAGTGAGGCCCTGCAGAAGATGGCCGGCCCGCAACTCCGTCACTTGCTGGGAGCTATGACCACCAATCGTTTTTCCGGTATTCTCACCGGCGCCCTGGTCACCGTTGCCGTCCAGTCTTCGGCCGCTACCACGGTTATGACGGTCTCCTTCGTCAATGCCGCCCTCTTAACGTTAGCACAAGCCATTTCCATCATTATGGGTGCCAATATCGGCACCACTATGAGCGCCTGGATTATGTCGGCCGGCTTCTCCTTCAATGTTACCAACTTGGTCTGGCCCGCCTTCCTGATAGCCATCATCCTTATCCAGACGGGAAAACACCGTTACATTGGAGACTTCCTCTTCGGCCTGTCTTTCCTGCTCTTTGCCCTGGGTATGCTCAAACAGACGGGAACGGAGATGGACCTGGCCAGTAACCAGGCCGTGGTAGATTTCTTCGCCAGCTTCAAGACCAATTACGTCACCATCCTGCTGTTCCTGCTCATTGGTTCCGTCCTTACGGCTATGGTGCAGTCTTCGGCCGCCCTGATGGCCATTACAATGGTGCTTTGCTCTACGGGAGCCATCTCCATCTATCAAGGTATTGCGCTGGTGATGGGTGAAAACATCGGTACCACCCTTACCGCCAACCTGGCGGCTATGAATGCCAACGTGCAGGCCCGCCGTACCGCTCTGGCTCACCTGGTGTTCAACGTGTTCGGCGTTATCTGGGTGCTGATTTTCTTCTTCCCCTTCGTGAGAATGGTCTGCGGCATCGTGGGTCTGGATCCCACCGCAGAAAGTCAGTCTCCCATCCAGCTTTCGTTTGCGCTGGCGGCCTTCCATACAGCTTTCAATATCATCAATACCGCCATCCTGGTCTGGTTCATTCCCCAGATTGAGAAGCTGGTTTGCCTGCTCATTACTCCCAGAAAGGAAGAGAAGGAAGACGAGTTCCGTCTGCAGTTTATCAAGTCCGGTATTATGAAGACGCCGGAAATCTCCATCCTGCAGGCGCAGAAGGAAATCGATGTCTTTGGTGAGCAGATGCAGCTGACCTTCGGCCTGGTCAAAGACCTTTCGCAGGCCAAGGAGGACGAAGAGTTCAAGAAGCTGTTTGACCGCATTGAGAAGAATGAGGACCTGAGCGACCGTATGGAGAAGGAGATTGGTCAGTATCTGGGACAGGTGGGAGACGCCCACCTCTCGGACGACACCAAGGAAAAACTCCGCGCTATGCTCCGTCAGATTGGAGAACTGGAGTCTGTGGGTGACAGCTGCTACAACCTGGCCCGTATCCTGGCCCGCAAGCGGGAGAACAAGGTGGTCTTCACCGAGCAGCAGGAGAACAACGTGATCCAGATGTATGCGCTGGTAGACGCCGCCCTGGGCCAGATGAATGTAGTTCTGAAGGGTCCCCGCGAGGCCAACAACATCTCCAAGTCGGAAGAAATCGAGCTCAAGATCAACGGTCTCCGCAACCAGCTCAAGCGCCAGAACATTGTGGATCTGGACAACCATACATACGATTACGAGAACGGTACTGTCTATATGGACCTCATCTCCGAGTTCGAAAAGACCGGAGACTACGTTATCAATGTGGTGGAAGCCCGTCTGGGCTTGGTTCGCAACAGCCTGCGCTTCAAGGGTGTCCAGCTGGATACGGACGGCAAGCGTGTGATGGTGGACGGAGAAACCATCCCCTTCACCAAGCCCGAGTTCGAGATGCTGCGTCTGTTTATGGAGAACCCCAACAAGGAGTGGGCCCGCCGCGATTTCCTGGAGGCCCTCTGGCCCGATGACGCCCTGGCTACTTCCCGTACGGTAGATGCCGCCGTCACGCGCATCCGCCGCAAGCTGGGTCCCTACGGTGAAGCCCTGGTTACCCGTGGCGCCGGTTACGTCTTTGAAGAATAATTTGCAAGTTTTTTAGTTAAGTACTTGCGGATTCAGAAAAAAGTCGTACATTTGCAGTCCCGTTTTCGGGACCATCATTGAGATATGGTGTAATGGTAGCACTACAGATTCTGGCTCTGTCAGTGAGGGTTCGAGTCCTTCTATCTCAACACATCGGCGCCTGCAGGCGCCCGGCCGTACCCGGGATTTTTTGGTACAAAAAATCGTAGAGGGAGAAAAGGCCGCAGGGGTGTATGAGGGGGCAGCGCCCCCTGTATTGATTCTCAATTCCCTACAGCGCATCCCTCTCCCCGATGCCCAGGTGTCGGATTTTTTCTTACCTTTGTTCCTATGAAACGGATTATTATACTTCTTACGGCGCTGCTTATTGCGGTGACGGCGGCGGCTCAGGTGGGCCGGTATCAGAATATCAGGGTGCTGTATCCGGGGTATTCACTTCGGTTCGATACGGCTACGGGGGAATTGATTTCCATTCACTATGACAGTGAGCAGGAGGCGAATTTGGAGGCGGTGATTTCTCCTAAGCAGAGTCATAACCATCATCATACGGGCCGATATGAATTCCGCCGTACGCGGCAGCTGGGGACCTATCAGATTTTCGATACTTCCACGGGTAAGTATACCACGGTGAAGTGGACGCCGGTGGACAAGGACGGGAAGGAGATAGAGGCGAGCATCGACACGGCCCTGGCTAATGCCAAGGACAAGCTCCGTAAGGCGCTGAAGAGCCTGGAGGAGAGTCTGGAGAGCCTGTAATCGTGTGAAGGCATTGACGGCGAATACGGCCATTACCTCCCTCCCGGCGTTTGGCATTGCGGGGGAGGTGAACCGCATGCTGGCGCAGCGTACGCGGCTCATTGTGACGGCGCCGCCGGGGGCGGGTAAATCCACCGTTCTTCCCCTGACCATCCTCGAGGCCTTTCCAGAGGGGAAGATTCTCATGCTGGAGCCACGGCGGGTGGCGGCGCGGCAGATTGCCGAGCGTATGGCCTTTCTGCTGGGGGAGCCTGTGGGCAAAACCGTCGGCTATCGTATCCGTTTTGAGACCAGGGTGTCGCGGGAGACCCGTATCGAGGTACTCACCGAAGGGATTCTGACGCGCATGCTCGTCGAGGACCCTGCCCTGGAGGGGGTATCGGCCGTTATTTTCGACGAGTTCCATGAGCGGAACCTGCAGAGTGACGAGGCGCTGGCCCTGACACGTCAGGCGCAGGCGCTCCTGCGGGAAGATTTGCGCATTGTCATTATGTCGGCCACCATCGATACGGAGGCACTTTCCAAAACCCTGGACGCTCCTGTCATTCAAAGTGATGGAAAGATGTACCCCGTGGAGATTCGGCGCGGGCAGGAGGCGACGCCGGAAACGGTGGCGCAGCTGGTGGCACGTACCGTGCTGGAGACCCATCGGCACGAAAAAGGGGACATCCTGGCTTTCCTTCCCGGGGAGGCTGAAATCCGGCGTTGCGCGGACCTTTTGGCATCGGCCCTGGGGGATACGCACATATGTCCGCTGTACGGGATGCTGTCCAACGAGCGGCAGAAATCGGCCATCGCGCCCAGTGCGGCGGGGGAGAGGAAGGTGGTGCTTGCTACGCCCATCGCCGAGACTTCCCTCACTATCGAGGGTGTGCGCGTGGTGGTGGACGGCGGCCTGTGCCGACGGCTGGCGGTGGACGCCCGGAGCGGCCTTTCCCATTTGGAGACGGTGCGCATCAGCCTGGACATGGCTACCCAGCGGACGGGCCGTGCGGGGCGTGTGGCGCCGGGTGTGTGTTATCGGCTCTGGAGCGCCGCCACGGAATCCCGGATGGCAGCGGTGAGAAGCCCGGAGATCCTGTCGGCCGATCTCTCGTCGCTGGTGCTGGATGTGGCCGCCTGGGGGGAGAGCGATATCAACCAGCTGCCGTGGCTTACCCCGCCTCCATCGGCCCATGTGACCGAGGCGCAGAAGCTGCTGCGGAGCCTCGGTGCCATCGATTCCCAGGGTGCCGTTACCGCCCACGGCAAAAGGATGGACCGCCTTCCCTGCCATCCGCGTCTGGCTCAGATGCAGCTGATGGCCGATACCCCGGAGCTCAAGGCCCTGGCCGAAAAACTGGCCGACCTGCTGGAAGAGCGGAATCCCAGCCTGGATGCGCTCCACGCCCATCCTTACGATGTGGGGCGGCTTTTGGCA
>JAEEQI010000071.1 GCA_016285215.1 Bacteroidales bacterium
CATCCTTAGGGTTCACGGTGAAGGGTTCGTACGTGACACGCTGGATGTAAGTGGGATACTCGAAGATGCTTTCGGTAATGGGGTTGTACCATACCCAACCGCGGCAGGTTCCTTCCACACCGCCTTTCAGGGCTGCATTGGAACTCCATTTTTTGAATTTGATACCTACCGAGGCGGAGTCGATGGTGGTGCAGCAGGAGGCCATGACAAAGATGACCAGTGCAGTGACGGCAAGGGCAATCCAGGAGGATTTGGCCAGCATTCCGGTTTTACTCATAAGGTTAAAGATTATAAGGTTGAACAATTGATCCAGCGGATATTCTCGTCGCGGCGCCACCAGGTGAGCTGGCGCTTGGCGTAGTGGCGGGTGCTGGCCTGGATGTGACGGATGGTGGTTTCCAGGTCGTAGGCGCCGTCGAAGTATTCGAACATTTCCCGGTAGCCCACGGTCTGGAGGGCGGGCAGGTCCCGATACGGGAGCATGGCGCGGGCCTCGGCCTCCAAGCCGTCCTCCACCATCTTCACCACGCGGGCGTTGATGCGCTCGTAAAGCTCCTCACGGGGCCGTTCCAGGCCGATTTTCTCGATTTCAAAATCCCGTTCCTTGAAACTGCGTGTCTTGTAGGAGGAGAAGGGCTGGCCGGTGTACATGCTCACTTCCAGGGCGCGGATTACGCGCTGGCCGTTGGAGATGTCAATCTCTTCATAAGAGACAGGGTCCAGCTCCTTCAGTTGCTGGGCAAGGACCTCCACTCCCTCGTCCCGGAGGCATTCCATCAGGTGCTGGCGCAGCTGCAGGGGCACTTCGGGGAAATCGTCCAGGCCGTAGCAGAAGGCGTCTATGTACATCATGGAGCCGCCGCACATCACCAGGGTTTCGTGGCCCTCTGCAAACAGGCGGTTCACCAGCTGCATGGCCTCGGCCTCATAGATGCCCGCCGTGTAGTTGCGGGTGACGGGGATGCAGCGGATAAAGTAATGTTGAACGGCAGCAAGCTCCTCCTCCGAGGGCGCTGCCGTTCCAATTTTCAGTTCCTGAAAAATCTGGCGGGAATCGCAGGAGATAACGGGAGAGCCGACCTCAAGGGCGCGGCGGATGGCATAGGAAGTTTTTCCCACTGCCGTAGGTCCCAGTATGATCTCCAGCTTCCGGGACACTACTGCTCGTCTTCGTCAAAGATTTCCTTGCCGTCTTCGTCGTCCTCTTCTTCTTCCTCTTCCTCGTCGCCGAAATCCTCGTCATCATCGTCCTCTTCCTCGCCGGGAAGATGACGCTGGCGCTCCGGAAGGTCTTCGAAGGCCACGTAGCCGTTCTCAAACTCGATGGGATTGGGGCCCTTGCTTTCTGCCAGGACCGGGAAGTCCGGAAGGACCTTTTCCCCCACAAGTTCACCTTCCACGGTGATGTTGACGCTCTTGCGGTTGGTGACGTCGTAGAAATAGACGAAACTGTCCGCGCCGGCCTTGACGGCCTTCTCCAGCGGCATCTGGTCTGCCGTTCCGAAGCCCAGGTCGAACAGGCCGTAACGGCCTACGACGTCTCCGGTGACACTGAGTGCCTTGAACATGATGAGCTGGTCCTGGGGGAATTCCAGGTCTGCGCGAAGCTGTTTATGAAGTGTGTACAGCGTGGTTGCGCCGTTCACCTTATATACTCTGTAAAATCCTTTGATGCCCGAAAGGGTCACCCTTATCTGAAATACCATAGGTTGTGTTTTTCGCATGTCAAAGATACTACTTTTTTACGGAAAAAGCATTAAATTTGTGTGTTGTGAATCAATTCGACGCATACCAGTCCATTGAGGCTCCTTCCCAGGGGCTTTTCAAGGACAACGGCTCCCGTTTCATCGCCTTCGCCTACCCCGTGGAAACCGAAGACCAGGTGAAAGAGCATGTGTCGGCCCTCAAAAAAGAATACCACGACGCCCGGCACCACTGCTTCGCGTACCGGCTGGGCTATAAAGGGGACGTCTGGCGCGCTTCGGACGACGGGGAGCCCTCCGGCAGCGCAGGAAGGCCCATCCTGGGACAGATAGACTCCCTCGGCCTGAGTGACGTGCTGGTCGTTGTCGTCCGCTACTTCGGCGGCATCAAGCTGGGAATCCCCGGTCTCATCCGCGCATATAAAACCTCTACGGCCGATGCCCTCCAGCAGGCGGCCGTCGTTCCCAAGATTGCCGGCAAGCACTTCCGCTTGCAGTTCGGTTACCTGGCCATGAACGACGTGATGAAGGTCCTCAAGGAGATGGACCTCTCCCCGCGGGACCAGGATTTCGGGGAAAGTTGTGCGTTTACCGTAAGGGTTCGCCTCTCGGAAGAGGAAAATTTTAAGAAAAAACTGGAAAGTTTTGTAAATTTGGAAGAATTATAGTAATTTTAGCTTAAAAATATTAACATCATGTCCAAGAAAGTTCATGTATTCAACGCAGGCCCCTGCCTCCTGCCGCAGGTGGCCATCGACAATGCCATCGCGGCCCTGAAGGATTTTGCCGGAACCGGTATTTCCGTATTGTCCATCTCCCACCGCACCAAGGAGTGGGATGCAGTCATGGACGAGTGCCGTGCCCTGTGGAAGGAACTCCTTCACATTCCCGACACGCACGAGGTGGTGTTCCTCGGCGGCGGCGCTTCCCTGCAGTTCCTCTATGTGGCCATGAACTATCTGGAGAAGAAGGCCGCCTATCTGGACACCGGCGTATGGGCCCACAAGGCCCTCGTAGAGGCCCAGGGCATTGGCGAGGCCTATGCCATTGCCTGCTCCAAAGACAAGAACTACACTTATATCCCCAAGGGATTTGAAATTCCTGCAGATCTGGATTACCTCCACATCACCACCAACAACACCATCTACGGCACGGAAATCAAGAAGGATATGGATTGCCCCTGCCCCCTGATTGCCGATATGTCCTCCGACATCATGTCCCGTCCGGTGGACGTGAGCAAGTACACCCTCATCTACGGCGGCGCCCAGAAGAACGTGGGTCCTGCCGGCGTCATCTTCGCCATCATCAAGAAGGACGCCCTGGGCAAGGTTACCCGCCACATCCCTACCATGCTGGACTACCGCACCCACATTGACAAACTCTCCATGTTCAACACCCCTCCCGTGTTCAACATCTTCGTCATGAACGAGACCCTCAAGTGGATCAAGAGTATGGGCGGCGTAGAGGCCATCCAGAAGATCAACCAGAAGAAGGCCGACCTCCTCTACGGAGAAATTGACCGCAACTCTATGTTCGTGGGCACCGCCGCCAAGGAAGACCGTTCCCTGATGAACGTGTGCTTTGTGATGGCCCCCGGCAAGGAAGACCTCCAGGACGAGTTCTTCGCCTTTGCCAAGGAGCGCGGCATGGTGGGCATCAAGGGCCACCGTTCCGTGGGCGGATTCCGCGCCTCCCTGTACAACGCCTGCACCGTAGAAGATGTCCAGGCCCTGGTAGACTGCATGCAAGAATTTGAAAAACTGAAGAAATAATGAAGGTTTTACTCGCCACCCAGAAGCCCTTCGCCGCCAAGGCCGTTGAAGGCATCGTGTCCATCCTCACCGAAGGAGGCCACCAGGTTGTGAAACTCGAGAAATACGCCGAACAGGCCGATCTGGTAAACGCCGTGGCCGATGTAGAGGCCATGATCATCCGCTCCGATAAGGTGACGGAGGAAGTGATGGCTGCCGCTCCCAAGCTCAAGATTGTGGTACGTGCCGGCGCCGGCTATGACAACGTGGACCTGGAAGCCGCCACCAAACGCGGTATCGTAGTGATGAATACCCCCGGCCAGAACTCCAACGCCGTGGCCGAACTCGCCCTGGGCCTGATGATCTTTATGGCCCGTACGCAGTTCACCCCCGCCACCGGTTCCGAACTCCAGGGCAAGCGCCTGGGCGTCCAGGCCTACGGTAACGTGGGCCGCCTGGTGGGCCAGAAGGCCAAGGCCCTGGGTATGGAAATCTGCGCTCTGGATCCCTTCCTCACCGACGAACAGATTGTCGCCGGCGGCGCCCAGCCCGTCCACTCCGTGGAAGAGCTGTATGCTTCGGCCGATTATCTCTCCATCCACATCCCCGCCCTGCCCGCCACCATCAAGAGCATCGGCTACGACCTCATTACCAAGATGCCCAAGGGTGCCACGCTGGTGAACACCGCCCGCAAGGAGGTTATTGACGAGGATGGCCTGATGAAGGCCCTGGAGGAGCGCGAAGACCTCAAGTACGTGGCCGACGTGATGCCCGACAACTACGCCGCCCTGCAGGAGAAATTCGGCCCGCGCGTATTTGCCACGCCCAAGAAGATGGGAGCCCAGACCGCCGAGGCCAACGTGAACGCCGGCCTCGCCGCCGCCCGTCAGATTGTGGATTTCTTTGCCACCGGTAACTGTAAATTCCAAGTGAACAAATAATATGGTACGCGTAAAACCCTTTGCGGCCATCCGCCCGCCCAAGAACCTGGTTACCGAGGTAGCCGCCCCGCCGTACGACGTCCTCAATTCCGAGGAAGCCCTGGCTATGGCCGGTGAGAAGAGCCTCCTGCACATCACCAAGCCGGAGATCGATTTCCGGCCCATTGCCGGAGAGCACGAACAGCGCACCTACGACAAGGCCGTTGAGAACTTCAAGGCCTGGAAAGCCAAAGGCTGGCTGGTGCAGGACAACAAGGAGAAGTACTACGTCTATGCCCAGACCATGGGAGACCGTACCCAGTACGGCCTGGTGCTCTGCGCCCATACCGACGACTACGCCGAAGGCATCATCAAGAAGCACGAACTCACCCGCAAGGACAAGGAAGACGACCGTATGGTCCACGTCCGTATCCAGAACGCCAATATCGAGCCCGTCTTCTTCGCCTACAAAGACAACGCAGAACTCAACGCCATAGTGGCCAAGGCCGCCGCCGGAGAGCCCGAGTACAAGTTTGTGGATGAAAACAACTTCACCCACACCTTCTGGGTCATCGAAGACGATGCCACCATTGCCCGCATCACGGAAATCTTCACCAAGGACATTGACGCCTTCTATGTGGCCGACGGTCACCACCGCACCGCCGCAGCCGCCCGCGTAGGGGCCGAAAAGAAAGCCCAGAACCCCCACCACACCGGAAACGAGGAGTACAACTATTTTATGGCCGTCTGCTTCCCGCAGAGCCACCTGGCCATCATAGACTACAACCGCGTGGTGAAGGACCTCAACGGCCTCAGCACCAAGGATTTCTTCAAAGCCCTGGAAGAAGACTTCGTGGTTGAGAAAAAGAGCCCGGAGATTTACCACCCTTGCGGTCTGCACAACTTCTCTATGTACATTGAAGGTGTATGGTATAGCCTCACCGCCAAGTCCGGCCGTTACAACGACAACGACCCCATTGGCGTACTGGACGTAACCATCCTCTCCAACCTGGTTCTGGATAAGATCCTGGGCATCAAGGACCTCCGTACGGACAAGCGAATCGATTTCGTAGGCGGTATCCGCGGCCTGGGAGAACTCTCCCGCCGGGTAGACTCCGGAGAAATGAAGGTAGCTTTCGCCCTGTACCCCGTGTCTATGCAGCAGCTCATCAATATTGCCGACACCGGCAATATCATGCCGCCCAAGACCACGTGGTTCGAGCCCAAGCTCCGCAGCGGCCTGGCCATTCACAGTTTGGACTAGAGCCGTTTATCAAACAAAAAGGGATGCATCGTCTGATGCATCCCTTTTTCAGTTATCGGACATCTACTAGAGTCCCCAGTCGGAAGCTTTGAAGCTGGTCTTGGGGGCGTTGGGCACGTTGGGGAAGTAGGAGAAGCCTGTAATCTTTTCCAGTTCGGCAATGGTCATCATTTCCGTAGCGGTGACGGCCTGGCCCTTGTGGTCGTTGGTGTGGGTACGCACAAAAGCGGCGCACTTGAGATCATCGGCCGAAACGTCCTTCACGCTCTTGCCGGAGTTGCCGGCCTTGGTGCGAAGAAGAGCATAGTAGAACATCGTGGGCTGGGAAACGTCTCCCTCTCGGCCACCGTATGAGATCTTCTTGGCCTTGGCTTCCTTGCCGTAAGCATCCTTATAGTCCTTGAAGTAGCAGCCAATGACCACATACAGGGTGTCTTTACATTCCTGGCCCTCCACAAATCCTTCCAGAATATTCCAGCCGCCGTTTCCGGTGTTGAAACCACTGCTGAGCTGAGGGGCGATATTGGTGTGGTAGAACACCTGCTGGTTGGTGGCTTTGCTTACGCGACGCTCGGCCGACCCTAGCAGATGGCCACGGTTGCAGCCGCTGGAAGGTCCGGCATTGGCGCCTTCCCGATTGTACTGAATCTCCTTGGGGATTTTGGGATCCCAAGTGTAGGCATCGGTACGAGAAGTGTTTGCCGTGGAGTACATAGGGTGACGGGGAGCAGCTACCCAGTAAGCTACATGGTCTTCTGCACTGTAGCAGACGGTATAGTTACGGGCCTTTCCCGTGGGACCGTTAACATCCGGGCAGATATGCCAGGCGTAGTACTGATTGGCATCCTCCTCATTGACCATATAGTCGCCGTTGGACTTGATCTTCATTACCGGGAGTTCGGCCCAGCCGGGCTGGTTGCCGGCAGGCGTGGGCTGAGGCTGGGTCTGCTCCAGCGTCTGGAACGAAGTAACGGCACCGGAGAACGTCTGGATTTTATCCTTGTCATACAGGATTACATAAGCCCTGTAATAATAGGTCTTATTGTCTCCCAGGTTGTCAATGGTGGCCGAGAAACTGGTCTGACCCAGGTTCCAGTCTGCCTGCTGGGTGTGTCCAAGTTCAGTGGCCGACTCTCCCCACTCGAAACCCACTTCACGGACCAGGCCCACAGCATTGCTGAAAGAGGCGTTGAGCGTGGCGGAAGAGACGGTTATCTGAGTGGCTGCTCCGGTAGATACCGTAACGGACAGTTCCTTCTGGTCTTTCCCGCAGGAAAGCAGGCTGGCCACGAAGGCAAGGAGGATGAGCATCTTTTTCATATTAGTAACGGTTGAGGGGACGGCCGGCGGTCATCATATGCACCTTGCGCTTGACCTCTTCCAGAACCTGCTGGTGAGCGGCGAGCTCGGCGGTCTGGGCCTCGGTGGGTTCCTTGGCGGTGAGGGCGGCAAAATGCTCGTTGGACGAAGCCAGGACGGCATCAATGAGCTCTACGATGGCCAGCATATCCTTCTGCTCGAAGCCGCGGGAAGTGATGGCCGGCGTGCCAATGCGGAGACCGCTGGTGGCAAACGGGCTGCGGGTGTCGAAGGGCACCATATTCTTATTGACGGTGATATCGGCCCTTACGAGCTCCTTCTCTGCCACACGGCCCGTCAGATCCGGGAACTTGGTGCGGAGGTCAATGAGCATAAGGTGGTTGTCCGTACCACCGGAAATGATCTTGTAGTCTTTGTCAATGAAGGCCTGGCACATAGTGGCGGCATTGGCCACTACCTGCTTCTGGTACTCCACATATTCCGGCTGGGAGGCCTCGAAGAAGGCCACGGCCTTGGCGGCAATCACGTGCTCCAGCGGACCGCCCTGGATGCCGGGGAAGACGCTGCCGTTGAGGATGGCGCTCATCTTCTTGATCTCTCCCTTGGGAGTGGTGAGACCCCAGGGATTGTCAAAGTCCTTACCCATAAGGATGATACCGCCGCGCGGTCCGCGCAGGGTCTTGTGGGTGGTGGAAGTAACGATGTGGGCGTATTTGACGGGGTTCTTGAGGAGCCCGGCGGCAATGAGGCCGGCGGTATGGGCCATATCAATCCAGAGGATGGCACCCACCTTGTCTGCGATGGCGCGCATACGCTCATAGTCCCACTCACGGGAATAGGCCGATGCACCGCCGATGATGAGCTTGGGCTTGCACTCGAGGGCCTTGCGCTCCATCTCGTCGTAGTCTACGCGACCGGTTTCCGGATTGAGGCCGTATGCCACGGGGTTGTAAAGCAGACCGCTGGCATTCACGGGAGAACCGTGGGTAAGGTGACCGCCCATAGAGAGGTCCAGACCCATAAAGGTGTCTCCGGGCTTGAGGATGGCCATGGTTACGGCCATATTGGCCTGGGCGCCGGAGTGCGGCTGCACGTTGGCATACTCTGCATCAAAGAGGGCGCAGAGGCGGTCGATGGCCAGCTGCTCAATCTGGTCCACTACCTCGCAACCGCCGTAATAGCGCTTGCCGGGATAACCTTCTGCATACTTGTTGGTGCAGACGGAACCCATGGCGGCGAGAACCTGGTCAGAAACATAGTTTTCGGAGGCAATCAGCTCCAAACCGGAAGACTGGCGCTCCTGCTCCTTCTTGATGAGGTCAAATACTTGAAGATCGTTTTTCATGAATAGTATATAATACTTTATGTTACTTTGAATCCCTTACTTAAATGGATTCACAAATATACGCTTTTTTGTTGGAAAAGCCTTACCTTTGCAGACGCATGTCACGCTTTCTGGTGAAATATAGAAAAGGGATCTTTGCCCTGATGACCATCCTGATGATGGCCAGCGTGCTCCTTATCCCCAGACTCAATATCATCACGGATATGACCAAGTTCCTTCCGGACAGTTACCTGATGAAGCAGGGACTGGACGTGATGGAACAGGAACTGCCCACCTTACAGGGCCGAATGCAGGAATTCGGCGCCCTGTTTGCCGACGGCAACGACCTGATGCCCTCCGAGCTGCCCCGCATCCTGGCCATTGGCGTGGCTATGCTGTTTGCGGTGCTGCTGGTGATGTGCTCTTCCGTGATGGAAGTGGTGCTGTTCCTGGTTACCACCGGTTTTGCCGTGGCCCTCAATATGGGCACCAACGCCCTCCTGCCCGGCGTGTCCATGGTAACCAATATGCTTACTCCGGTGCTGCAGATGGTACTGTCTATGGACTACTGCATCATCCTGATGAACCGCTACCGGCAGGAAAAAGCCCTGGGCAAAGACAAGGAAGCCGCTATGGAAGGGGCCATCAGCGGAGCGGCATCGTCCATTCTGAGCAGCGCTTTCACCACCATCGTGAGCCTGCTGATGCTCTGCTTCATCAAGATCAAGATTGGCGGCGATTTGGGAATCGCGCTCTCCAAAGGCGTCACCTTCTCCCTCATCTGCAACTTCACCGTCCTTCCTTTCCTCATCATTGCCGGAGACCGGGCGGTGGAAGCCACCAGAAAGAAGATCCCCCGGCTGCCCTTCGGCCCTATTGCCCGCTTTCAGCATAAGTTCCGTTATCTCCTGCTGGTGCTCTTCATTGCCATCTTTGCCGGCTTTGCCTATTTGAAAAACAGAACGGTGCTTTCCTTTGCACCCAACTGGAACAGCACGGTCCTGAATGAGAAAGACGCCACCAGCAACGCTACCCTGCTGCTTTATTCCAATACGGACGAAGACGCCATCACGGCGCTGATGGATACGCTGACTACCGTTCCGGGCATTACCCGTACCTTGAGTTATCCGTCGCTGGTGCTGAGGCCCCGGACGGCGGACCAGATGCGGGAACTCTTTGCCGAATTCGCCCCCGAGGATGCCGGCGCCCTGCCCGAGGAAATGCTTTCCCTGGTGTACTACGCCCGCTTCCATCCCCAGCGCAGCGAGAGGATGAGTTTCCAGGAGATGATGGATCTGGTGGAAGACCTTTCGGCCCAGGGACTGGTCCCGGAAGGCTTTGACCCCAAGGTCCTGTTCCCGGAACCGGAGCCCGAACCCGAACCGGCCATTGAGCCGGAGCCGGAACCCGTTCCCGTAAAAGAAGATACTTTAAAAGTAAAGGCCGATACTACCGTTTTGGTCAAGGCCCCGGACACCCTGGCCCGAATCATCCCGGTTGACACGGTTGCCGTGACCCCCGAACCCGAACCCGACGGAGTCCTCACCTATGAGCAACTCACTGCGCCCCGTACGGCAGCGGAGATGGCCGCCTTCTTGGATTTGAACGCCAGCCAGGTTTCTACGCTGTACCGTCTGGCCGGCAAGCGCGGCAAAACCATGTCGGCCGCCGAGATGCTTACATATGTGCGGGAAAAGATTCTCCCCAACCGCCGCTACGCCGCCTTCATTCCCAAGGATGCCAAGGCGCAGATGGAGGAGATGGGGCCCAAGGTAGATTCCATCCTGGCCGCCGGGCCGCGCCTGGCCGCCAAGCTTGACACCGTTGCCCTAGCCCCCGTGGAGGCTATCCCGGTGCAGGCCGATACGGTTGTCGCAGTGCCGGTCGTTGCCCTACCGGTTACCATCGCAGAACCCGAACCCGTCGTCGAGGAAGAAGTCCCGCCCACTCCTATGGAGATTCTGGCCGAGATGGCTTTCTCGTCCGTGAAATACTCTTCGGCCCGGGTCTATGGAGCCCTTTCGGCCGCCGGCATTTCCGTTTCCAAAGATCAGCTGGACCTGCTATTCCTCTACTCCGGTGCCCAGAAGGGCTTTGACCCCACCTGGAAGATGTCTCCCGGCGAACTGCTGGACTTTGTAGCCGATACGCTCCTGGCCAATCCCACTTTAAGTGCCTTTGTGCCGGACAGCTCCCGCACCCTCATTACGGAAGCCCGCGAAGAGCTTCTGCTGGGTCTGGGCCAGCTCAAGGGCCAGAACTTCTCCGGCGCCATAGCCCTCAACAACCTCCCGGTAGAGAGTGAGAGCACTTCCGTAATGATAGACCGGAGCAGAAAACTGGCCGACGAAAGCCTCCAGGGCCCTCACTACTGGATCAGCGAGGCCGAAATGTACAGAGAGCTCCAGGAAGGCTTCCCTTCCGAGCTCCTGCTCCTGACCGTCCTCACTGTGCTGTCCATCTTCCTGATCGTAGCCTTCAACTTCCGCTCGGTGCTCATTCCCATTCCGTTGGTGATGACCATTATGGCGGGCGTGTATGTAAACATCTGGGCCAGCGGCCTGGGCGGCAATACTATGTATTACCTGTCGTACCTCATCATCCAGGGTATCCTGATGGGAGCTACCATTGACTATACCATCCTCTTTACGCACTATTATCTGGAGTACCGGCAGAAGGCCGATATCTCTTCGGCCCTCTCCAAAGCCTACCAGGACTCTTCGCACTCCATCCTTACCTCCGGGCTCATCCTCACCATCGTTCCTTTTGTGATGCACGTGGTTATGAAGGATCCTATGATTTCCGCCATCCTCAGAAGCCTGTCCATAGGCGCTTTTGCGGTGCTCATCCTCATCCTCTTCGTACTGCCCGGCGTACTGGCCACCCTGGACCCGCTAATGAAAAAACGCAATGACCGATCGAAAACTGCTTAATATAGAACTGGGCCGGATTTCGGCCGATGAGTACCGTTCCGTGCGCCCCTCCAGCGGGGTGGTGCTGGTGCTGGACAACATCCGCAGCGCGCACAATGTGGGCAGCGCTTTCCGCACGGCCGATGCCTTTGGCGTGGACAAGGTCTACCTGGGCGGCATCTGCCCGGTACCTCCGTCCCCGGAGCTTCGCAAAGTTGCCCTGGGGGCCGAAGAAGTGGTCCCCTTCGAGCACGTACGGGACGTTGTGGCTTTGGTGAGCAGTTTAAAGGCCCAAGGCTATACGGTTGTTGCCGTAGAGCAGACTGTGCATTCCGTGAAGCTGGATGCCTTCCGGAGAGACCATTCGGCCCGCTATGCCCTGGTCTTTGGCAACGAGGTGGACGGTGTGCAGCAGGCCGTGGTAGACGCCTGCGACTTTGCCCTGGAGATTCCCCAGCAGGGCACCAAGCACTCCCTCAACGTCTCCGTTTCCGTAGGCGTTGTCCTTTGGGGAATCCGCTGATTAGTATTCTACTTTATTGAGGAACAAGGCGTTGCCCGGAACGGACTCGCCGGCATCTCCGCGGGTGCCGCTCTCTATGAGTTCGGCCACCCATTCGGGGTCGTGTTTCCCTCGGCCCACT
>JAEEQI010000235.1 GCA_016285215.1 Bacteroidales bacterium
TGTACAATCTGGTTGTTGCGGTGGCAGAGGTTCTTGAAATCGTCCAGGTCCAGAATCTGGGAACCAATGTGATAATGCAGGCCGATGAATTCGATGGAAGGCAGGGACTGTGCCTCGCGGATCACGTTTTCCAGGATGGAATAGTGGATGCCGAATTTGTTCTCAGCCAGGCCGGTGGTGATGTTCTTGTGGGTGTGGGCGGCCACGTCGGGATTGACGCGGAGGCTCACGGGGGCCACTTTGCCTTTCTTGGCGGCCAGGTCGGCCAGCACGTGGAGCTCGGCTACGGATTCCACGTTGAAGCGGCCAATACCGGCGTCCAGGCCCAGGTTGATTTCCCAATCGGCCTTGCCTACTCCGGCATAGAAGATATGCTCGGGGGCAAAACCGGCATTGAGGGCCGCCTGCACCTCACCACCGCTCACACAGTCTGCGCCCAGGCCAAAGCGGGCAATGTAGCGCAGAATCACGGGGTTGTGGTTGGCCTTGATGGCATAGTGGACCTGTGCGGCCGGCCAGTCCAACACTTTTAACTGATAAACGATCTCCTCCAGGGTACGCTGGAGAAGATCGGTATCGTAGTAGTAGAAGGGAGTTCGAAGATTCGCAAATCGATCGAGGGGAAAGCTTCCTTTCATAAGAGTCGTATTTATTGTTTAAGATATGCATCTGTGACCACTTTCTGGCTGCGGGCAATGAACTCGCTCAGGGCCTTGCCCTTGAGCATACCGTTGCCCAGCAGGGCCAGGTCTACCAGCTGGTGCAGGAGGTCGTTGCCGGTGGCGAAGGCCTCTACATCGGCCCGGTGGGCCTTGCGAACGGCCTCGCGGGCTTCGCGGGCCTTGGTCTTTTCCTCATCGGAGGCATCGGAGGGGGCTTCGGCCGGGAGTTCTCCCTGAGGGGCTACCTGGTCCTGCTTGGCTGCCCAGATCTGGGCCACCAGCGGGTTCTCCATATTCACCGTCACGTTGTAGCTCTCCGGCATAGAGCCGTAGAAATTCATTCCTCCGCCCAGGGCGCTCATTTCGCGGTAACGGCGCATAAACTCGTTCTGGGTAATGAGGATGGGGGCGGCGTCGGCTCCCAGGTTGTCACCGGTTACAAAGTAGTCGTTGCCTTCGGGCATCACGGCCTTGAAGAGGTTCTCAAGATCGTAACGCTCGTCTTCCTTCATCTCCAACTTGACCTTGTCTTCCTTGGGGATGAGGTTCTCCACGGCGTCGGAGTCCACGCGGGCAAAGCGGGTGTCCGTGAGCTTCTGCTCCAGCAGGTTCACATAGTGCGAATCCAGCTCGCAGTCCATCAGGAGCACGTCGTAACCCTTGTCCTTGGCAGCCTGGATAAAGGCGTACTGGTCTTCGGGCTTGGTGGCGTAGAGGTATACTTTCTTCTTGTCTTTGTCGGTCTGGTTGTCCTTGACGGCGTTCTCGTACTCTTCAAAGCTGAAGTACTTGCCGTCCGTGTTCTTGAGGAGGGCAAACTTGAGGGCGCGCTCGCAGAACTTTTCGTCGGAGAGCATACCGTACTCGATGAAGAGCTTGAGGTTGTCCCACTTGGCTTCCAGCTGGGCACGCTCGTCCTTGAAGATGCCTTCCAGGCGGTCGGCCACTTTCTTGGTGATGTAAGTGGAGATCTTCTTGACGGCGGCGTCGCTCTGGAGGTAGGAACGGCTCACGTTAAGCGGAATGTCCGGGGAGTCAATGACACCGTGCAGCAGGGTCATAAAGTCCGGCACAATGTTGTCCACGTGATCCGTCACAAACATCTGGTTGCAGTAGAGCGAGATCTTGTTGCGCTCCACGGCTACGCGGTCCTTGAGCTTGGGGAAGTACAGGATACCGGTGAGGTTGAACGGATAGTCCACATTGAGGTGGATGTAGAACAGCGGCTCCTCGTTCATAGGGAAGAGCGTGCGGTAGAAGTTCTGGTAATCCTCGTCCTTGAGCTCGCTGGGGGCCTTGGTCCACAGGGGTTCTACGGCGTTGATAACCTTGTCCTTATCGGTGTCCACATACTTGCCGTCCTTCCATTCCTGCTCCTTGCCAAAGACAATGGGAACGGGCATAAACTTGCAGTATTTCTGCAGGAGGGCGTCAATGCGGGATTTCTCTGCGTATTCTTTGGAATCGTCGTCCAGGTAGAGGGTGATGACGGTTCCCCTTT
>JAEEQI010000236.1 GCA_016285215.1 Bacteroidales bacterium
AGATGTGATGCTGCCTTCCAACTATGGCGCCGACGCCCTGGCCGCCCTCCTGTCCGGAGACGAGAACTTCTCCGGTAAACTGCCCTTCACCTATTCCAAGCACATCAACGCCCTCCATACCTACGACTACAAGGTGTCCGAGCACCGCGAGACCATGGAAGGTTCCTACAACTACGACGCTGTGATGGACGTGCAGTGGCCCTTCGGCTTCGGCCTCAGCTATACCCAGTTCGCCTACAGCAACCTCAAGGTCTCTGCCTCCGAATTTGGGGCCGATGATGTTCTCAAGGTGTCTGTGGATGTAACCAATACGGGTAGTGTTGCCGGTAAGGAAGCCGTGCTGGTGTACAGCTCCGACCTTGTGGCCTCCCTCATCCCCGATGTCAAGCGCCTCCGCGCCTTCGAGAAGATTTCCCTGAATCCCGGTCAGACCCAGACGGTGACCTTTGAGATTCCCGCCTCCCGCCTGGCCTTTGTAGGGGCCGATGGCAAGTGGCGCCTGGAAGAGGGCGACTTCCGCATCTCCTGCGGCGGTCTGGGTGTTATGACCAAGTGCACTCAAACGAAAGTTTGGGAAACTCCCAACATCTAATGGATACTAGAACCGATACTTTTCTGCGGGAGGTCAGGGAGAACCTGACCTCCGGCATTTTGCCTTATTGGCTGAAGCTCAAGGATCCCCGCGGTGGTTTTTACGGGGAAGTGACTTCTGACGGAACCGTGCTGTATGACGCCCCTCGCGGCGTTATCCTGAACGCCCGTATCATCTGGTCCTTTGCGGCGGCCTATCAGTACCTGCCCCAGACGGACTACCTGGTGGCGGCCGTGCACGCCCGCGATTATTTCCTGGACCATTTCTGCGACCACAAGTACGGCGGCGTGTATTGGAGCGTGACGGCCGAAGGAGAGCGCCTGGATACCAAGAAGCAGCTCTACGCCCAGGGCTTTGCCATCTATGGCTTGTCGGAGCTGTACAAAGTGACCAGGGACGACGAAGTGCTCAAGAACGCCATCAACCTGTTCAAAGTGGTGGAAACCCATTTTGCCGACCGCGTCAACGGCGGCTACATAGAGGCTCTGGCCCGGGACTTCTCCCCGCTGGAGGATATGTCCCTGAGCGCCCACGATATCAATGCCGACAAGACTATGAATTCCCACCTCCACATCCTGGAGGCCTATGCCAACCTGTATAAGGTTTGGCCCGACGAAGGCCTCAAGGAGGCGGTGGAGAAGCTTCTGATGCTGGTGGGAACCCGCATTATGGCGGCCAACGGCCACCTGCAGCTGTATTTCAAGCGGGACTGGACCGTCCTTCCCGGTGCGGTTTCCTACGGCCACGACATTGAGACTTCCTGGTTGGCGCTGGAGTGCGCCCTGGCCCTTAAGGATCTGGACATAGTGAACCGCGTGCGTCCCTGGGCGCTGGCTATGGGTATGGCCGGCAACGAGGGCCTGCTGCCCGACGGCTCCCTCCGCTACGAGAAACTGACGGACGGAAAGTTCGACGACTCCCGTCAGTGGTGGGTCCAGGCCGAAACGGTGGTGGGCAATCTCTGGCTCTGGAAGTACCACGGAGAGACCCTTTCGGCCGACAAAGCCCTGAAGTGCTGGGATTACATCCGGGAGCATCTGCTCGATGAAAAAGACGGAGAATGGTGGTGGGCCGTGCTGCCCGACGGAAGCCTGGATAAGGCCCAGCCCAAGGCCGGTTTTTGGAAATGTCCCTATCATAATACCAGAATGTGTTTGCAAGTATTACAGATTTTTTCTTAAATTTGTTTTTACTAACACATAAACTATGGCCGTTAAACTGTCTGAGAAAATAGGCTATTGCCTGGGAGATGCCGCTGCCGGTGGTATCACCTGGAAGGTTATGTCCATCGCATTTCCTTTCTTTTTCACCAATATTTTTGGTCTTACCGTAGCCGATGCCGGTGCCCTGATGCTCCTGGCCCGTCTTTTTGATGTGGTCACAGACCCTCTGATGGGTGCCATTGCAGACCGTACCAAATCCCGTTGGGGAACTTATCGGCCGTGGCTCATCTTTGGGGCCATTCCTCTTGGCGTTGTCTTTGCCCTGCTGCTGTACACCCCGGATCTGGGTCCTGCCGGCAGAAGGGTCTACGCCTATTCCCTG
>JAEEQI010000072.1 GCA_016285215.1 Bacteroidales bacterium
TTTACGGGAGTAAAATCCCAAATCATACCGCTTTTGGGACTGTAACTGGGCTTGGCCAGAAACTGCTCAAAGGGGTCGTCGGAGTAGAATTTGGTGCAGGACACAAGGGCCGTGAGGAGAAGGGCCGAAAGAAGGATTTTTTTCATAGCAATCTTGGTTTCTTTTATGTGGGTTCGTTTTACAGTAGCAAAGTTAAAAAAATATTTTGTCCAAGCAGTCGAAATTGTCGCAATTTTGGGCACGCGGGACTTTTAGTTGTGCTCTTTTTTTGATATATTTGCAAAGATACGGATAACACTGAAAAAGAAAATCATATGGACAAACTCCAGGAACTGACCCAGAAACTCTACGAGGAGGGTCTTTCAAAAGGAAAACAAGAAGGCGAAGCCCTGCTGGCCAAGGCCCAGAAAGAGGCCGATATCATAGTGGAAAAAGCCCAGAAAGAGGCAGCAGCCATAGTGGAAAAGGCCCAGAAAGAAGCAGCCGATTTCAAGACCAAGGTGGAAGGAGACGTGAAGATGGCTTCGGCCCAGGCCCTACAGGCTACCAAGGCCCATATCGAAGGCCTTATTGTGGCCAAGGCCGTGGAGCCCGCCAAGGCAGATCTGGCCAACCCCGCCTTCCTCAAGGAGATTATCACCGCCGTGGCCAAGAACTTCAGCACCCAGGAGTCCACGGACCTGGCCCTGGTCCTGCCGGAGAAGCTGCAGAAAGAGCTGGAGCCCTTCGTCAACGGAGAACTGGCCAAGACGCTGGGTAAAGGCGTAGAGGCTTCCTTCTCCAAGAAGGTCGCCGGCGGCTTCAAGATTGGCCCCAAGGACGGAAGCTATTTCATCAGCCTCACGGACGAAGCCTTCCAGGAGCTCATTGGAGAATACCTTAGGCCTGCTACCAAAAAGATTCTCTTTGGCTAAGCCCATATGAGTAACTTCGAGTACATCATTTCCAGTCTTCCCTTCCTCACCCTGGACTACAAGTACAGCGAGGGAGAAGGATTCTACGTCGTGCTGGAGCAGATTAAGGAAAACCTGGGAGAAAAGGATGCCGCCCTTCTGGACTTCCTGCTGGATGGCTACGATGCCAAAAAGCTGGATGCAGACTTCTACGCCCATGCCCTCAAGAGCTCCAACCGCTTTATCCGGGAGTACTTCCGCTTTGACCTCAACCTCCGCAACGCCAAGGTGCGCTACCTCAACCGCGTACTCGGAAGGGCCGAAGAACAGGACGTCCTCACCGGCAAGGGAGACGAATTCGAAGAAGGCCTGGACATTGACGGATACCGCTTCACCGGAGGAGAGTTCGAGGAAGAACTCAAAGTGCAGAACGCCCTGGAAAGCGCCAGCCTCCTGGACCGAGAAAGGTACCTGGATGAGATTTGCTGGGAAAAGATCAACAACCTGGAAACCTTCCACTACTTTGACATCACGGCCGTCCTGGCCTATGTAGCCAAGCTGCATATTGTAGACCGCTGGCTCGCCCTGGACGAAGAAAAAGGCCGTGAGCTCTTCCGCAAACTGGTGCAGGAGGTAAGAGGTACATTTAAAGGAGTAAATTATACAGAAAGCTAATATGAAAACTACTGGTATTGTTACTGGCATCGTTTCCAACCTGGTCACCGTGAAGGTGGACGGACCCGTGGCCGAGAATGAGATCTGCTTCATCAATCTTGGCGGTGTCAAGATGATGGCAGAGGTCATCAAGGTCAACGGAGAGAATGCCTCCGTCCAGGTGTTCGAAAGCACCCGTGGCCTCAAGGGAGGCGACCAGGTGGAATTCGAAGGCCGGATGCTGGAAGTTCAACTGGGCCCCGGCCTGCTCTCCAGCGTATATGACGGTTTGCAGAACAACCTGGCCACTATGGAGAACGTCTTCCTCCAGAGAGGAGAATATACGGACCCTCTGGACCGCAAGAAGACCTGGGCCTTCACGCCCATCGCCAAAGTAGGAGACAAGGTAGTGGCCGCAGACTGGCTGGGAGAAGTGAAGGAAGGCTGGCTGCCCCACAAGATTATGGTGCCCTTCTCGTTTGAAGGAGAATTCACCGTCAAATCCGTCAAGGAAGCCGGAGACTACACCGTAGATACCGTCATCGCCGTCCTTACCAACGATGTGGGAGAAGACGTCAACGTGACTATGGTCCAGAAGTGGCCCGTCAAGGTGGCCGTCAAGGGCTATAAGGAGAAACCCCGTCCCAACAGAATTATGGAAACGGGCGTCCGCGTCATCGATACCCTCAACCCCATTGCAGAAGGCGGCACCGGCTTTATCCCCGGACCTTTCGGCTGCGGCAAAACCGTGCTGCAGCACGCCATAGCCAAGCAGGGAGACGCAGACGTAATTGTGATGGCTGCCTGCGGTGAGCGTGCCAACGAGGTGGTGGAAATCTTCACCGAGTTCCCGGAACTCATCGACCCCCACACCGGCCGTCACCTGATGGAGCGTACCACCATCATCTGTAACACCTCCAATATGCCCGTGGCTGCCCGTGAGGCCTCCGTGTACACGGCAATGACCATTTGCGAATACTACCGCGCCATGGGCCTCAAGTGCCTCCTGCTGGCCGACTCCACATCCCGCTGGGCCCAGGCTCTGCGTGAAATGAGTAACCGTATGGAGGAACTCCCGGGTGCAGACGCCTTCCCCGTGGACCTTTCGGCCATCATCTCCAACTTCTACGCCCGCGCAGGTATGGTGGTGCTCAATAACGGTGAAACCGGCGCTGTCACCTTCATCGGAACGGTGTCCCCTGCCGGCGGTAACCTCAAGGAGCCCGTGACGGAAAGCACCAAGAAGGCCGCCCGTTGCTTCTACGCCCTGGAGCAGAACCGCGCAGACCAGAAGCGTTATCCCGCCGTGGGTCCGCTGGATTCCTACTCCAAGTATCTGGAGTATCCGGAAATCATCGAATACCTGGACAAGACCGTAGAAAAGGGCTGGGTAGACAAAGTGCTCCAGGCCAAGAACATCATCCGCAAGGGTAAGGAATCGGCCGAACAGATTAACATCCTGGGAGACGACGGCGTGCCTATGAG
Source organism: Bacteroidales bacterium (assembly GCA_016285215.1). The sequence goes on from JAEEQI010000072.1 coordinate 3,033, forward strand.
CTACCACGTGAACTTCTGGAAGAGCGAGCTGGTGGACTTTGTGATTCTCCAGCAGGACGCCTTTGACGCCATCGACGCCCTGTGCCCGCTGGAGCGCCAGCGCTTTATGCTGGATCTGATCCTGGATATCTGCGCCAAGGACTTCGAGTTCGAAGACTTCGAGAAGTGCCGCGAGTTCTTCAAGAACCTCATCAACGAGCTGCGCCAGATGAACTATTCGGCCTATGAGAGCGATCAGTTCTGGTCCTACAACGATTCCGTCAAATCTATGATTGCCTAGCCTTATGAACAAAGCATATCAAAAAGTCTATACCAAACTGGAAGGTATCACCAAGGCCACGGTATCGCTGCGCGCCAGCGGCGTAAGCAACGACGAACTGGCCGTTGTGGGCGGCAAGCTGGCCCAGGTGGTGCGTACCAAGGGAGACCTCATCACCCTCCAGATTTTCTCCGGAACGGAAGGTATCCCCACCAATGCAGAAGTCACATTCCTGGGCGAACCTCCCACTCTAAAAGTGTCCGACCAACTGGCCGGCCGCTTCTTCGACGCCTACGGTCATCCCATTGACGGCGGTCCGGAGATTGAAGGCGAGGAGCGTCAGATTGGCGGCCCGTCCGTGAACCCGTACAAGCGCCGCCAGCCTTCGCAGCTCATCCCCACCGGTATTGCCGGTATTGACCTCAACAATACCCTGGTATCCGGCCAGAAGATTCCTTTCTTCGCCAACCCGGACCAGCCTTACAACCAGGTAATGGCCGACGTAGCCCTGCGTGCAGACGTAGACAAGATTATTCTGGGCGGTATGGGTCTGTCCAACGACGATTACCTCTTCTTCCGCCAAAGCTTTGAGGCCGCCGGTGCCCTGGACAAGATTATCTGCTTCATCAACACCACGGAGAATCCCCCGGTGGAGCGCCTCCTGGTGCCCGATATGGCCCTCACGGCAGCCGAATACTTTGCCGTGGACAAGAACGAGAAAGTGCTGGTGCTGCTAACGGATATGACCCTGTACGCAGACGCCCTTTCCATCGTATCCAACCGTATGGACCAGATTCCTTCCAAGGACTCTATGCCGGGCTCCCTGTACAGCGACCTCGCAAAGATTTACGAGAAAGCCGTGCAGCTGCCCACGGAGGGCTCCATCACCATCATTGCCGTTACCACCCTTAACGATGGAGACATCACCCACGCCATCCCGGATAACACGGGTTACATCACCGAGGGTCAGCTCTTCTTAAGGGCCGATTCCGACACCGGAAAGGTCATCATTGACCCGTTCCGCTCGCTGTCCCGTCTGAAACAGCTGGTGCAGGGCAAGAAGACCCGCGAGGACCACTCCCAGGTGATGAACGCATCCGTGCGTCTGTACGCCGATGCCCAGAACGCCAAGACCAAGCTGGAGAACGGCTTTGACCTCTCCGACTACGACCACCGCTGCCTGGACTACGCCAAAGACTACGCCCGCGAGCTCCTGGCCATTGACGTCAACATCTCCATCACCGAGATGCTGGACACCGCCTGGAAGCTCTTTGCCAAATACTTCTCACCGGCCGAAACCGGTATCAAACAAGCCTTGATTGACAAATACTGGGTTAAGTAATGGCCATTAAATTCCAATACAACAAAACGTCGCTGACGGAACTGGGCAAGCAGCTCAAGATTCGCCAGGGAGCCCTCCCTACCCTGCAAAACAAGGAGAGCGCCCTGCGCCTGGAGGTGCGCAAAGCCAAGGCCGACAGCGAACGTTTGATAGATGAGTTGGAAGATGCCCTCAAGCGTTACGATTACCTGGCCGCCCTGTGGAACGAGTTCGAACCCGGACTCATCTCCATCACGGACGTAGACCTGTACACCAAGAAAGTAGCCGGCGTAAAGACCCCCGCCCTGGGAGAGATTCACTACGAGCTAAAGCACTTCAATGCCTTTGTCAAGCCCGCCTGGTATGCAGACGGCGTGGCCATCCTCAAGGAGCTCAGCCGCCTGGGCATTGAATCGGAAGTGTATATGGAAAAGGCCCGCATCCTGGACTACAACCGCCGCAAAACTACCCAGAAGGTAAACCTGTACGAGAAAGTGCAGATACCCGGTTACCAGGAAGCCATCCGCAAGATCAAACGCTATATGGAAGACGAGGAGAACCTCTCCAAGGCTTCTTCCAAGATTGTGAAAAAACGCCACGCCGAGGAAGAGGAGGCCTCTGAGCTATGATTGCCTCTATGACCAAATACTCGTTCGTTCTGTTGAACGGACAGCAGAACGACCTCCTGGAACAGCTTCAGGAGATAGGTCTCGTGGATATCACGCGCAGCGCCAAGCCCATTGACACCGTCTCCCAACAGCTCGCCGGTGAGGTAGAGCTGCTGGACGGCCTCATCCACGGTCTCAACAACGCCGTGATTCCGGAAGGCGTTACCCCGGAATACATAGACGGAGACATTGTCCGTCTGGCCGGCGGTCAGATTATGCGCTACTCCGAGGACAGCGTAGAAATCAAAGCCCTGGAGAGAGAGGTGCACCACCTCAAAGCCTGGGGACAGTTTGACAAGGCCCAGATGAATACCCTGGAAGAAGCAGGCGTACACCTGCACTTCCACGTGGTCTCCAAGAAACACTACAAGCCTGAGTGGAGCGAGCAATATGCCCTCTCGGTTATCAGTGTAGGTAAGAATACCGTCCGCTTTGTGGTAGTGGGAGACAATGATGATCTCCCCGGAGAAGTCCCCGCCCCGGAATACAGCGTTCAGGAAAAGCAGCAGGAACTGGCAGAGAAGAGAAAGCACTTTGATAAGACCTTGGGCCGAATTGCCAGCGCCAAGGAGCGTATTCCCGAGCTGGAAGCCCTCCGCCTCAAGGCCCTCGAAAAGCTGGATCTCTACCTGGCCGGCGTTACAGCCAGCACGGCCGCCGAAGACACCATCGTGACTCTGGTTGGCTACGCCCCCACGGAGAGTGATGCCACCGTTACCGAGGCCCTGGACAAGATTGGAGTCCTCTATATTAAAGAAGAGGCCCAGGTGCAGGACAATCCGCCCATCACCTTCCGCAACAACTGGTTTGTGCGGCAGTTCGAGGTCCTTACGGATATGTACGGCCGTCCGGCTTACAACGGCTTTGACCCTACTCCGTTCATTTCCGCCTTCTTCCTGCTCTTCTTTGCCCTGTGTATGGGAGATGCCGGCTACGGCCTGGTACTCATTCTCATCGGCCTTATGCTCAAGAAGGTTCCTTCCTTCAAGGATATGGCTCCCCTGGTAATCCTGCTGGGCGGCGGAACGGTGATTGCAGGCTTCTTCCTGCACACCTTCTTCTCCATAGACATTGCCAAGTGGAAGATCTTTGAGCCCGTCAAGTTCCTCTTCCTGCCGGACGAGATTGGAGGTTACGCCGGAGGTATGGTCCTCTCCATTGTGGTGGGTATCGTGCACCTGTGCCTGGCTATGGTGGTCAAGGCCATCCAGTCCGTGAAGGTGAAGGGATTCGACGCCTCGCTGGGTACGCTGGGCTGGACGCTCCTCATTGTGGGCGGCGTCATCGTGGGCGGTTTTGCCCTGGCCGGTGTGCTGTCTTCTGAGATTACCAAGTGGATCATCATAGCCATTGGCGTGGTGAGTGCCCTGGGTATCTTTGTGTTCAACGACCCCAATCGCAACAAGTTTGCCAACGTGGGAATGGGCCTCTGGGACACCTACAACACCGTTACCGGTCTGCTGGGAGATGTCCTGAGTTACCTCCGTCTGTATGCCCTGGGTCTGGCCGGCAGTATGCTGGGAATGGCCTTCAACGATATGGGCGGTATGGTACTGGGAGACGGTTCCAACCCCATCCTCTGGGTACCGTTCATTGTTCTGGTACTGCTGGGACACACCCTCAACGTGGCTATGTGTGCCCTGGGCGCCTTTGTACACCCCCTGCGACTCAACTTCCTGGAATTCTTCAAGAACTCCGGCTACGAAGCTGCAGGCCGTAATTACACCCCTTTGAAAAAACAATAAATAAAATCAATAACATTATGGAACAAATTCTCGGTTATCTCGGACTCGGACTCGTCCTCGCACTGGCGGGTATCGGCTCCTCTTATGGTACCACCCTCGCCGGTAACGCCGCCGAAGGTGCACTCAAGCGCAAACCGGAAGCCTCCGGTAGCTTTATGGTGCTCTCTGCCCTCCCGGCCACCCAGGGTATCTACGGCTTCGTAGCATTCTTTATTATGCTGGGTAAGTTCTCCAGCGGCACCGTTTCCGGCGCTCTCTGCTTCGGAATCGGCCTGTCCGTAGGTCTTGCCTGTATGATTTCCGGTATCCGTCAGGGTCAGGTCTGCGCCAACGGTATCGTGGGCGTTTCCCAGGGCCACGACGTGTTCACCAACACCCTCATCTACGCCGCTCTCCCTGAATTCTACGCCATTCTTGGACTCGTAGGCGCTATTATGGCCCACTAGCCCCCGTGGAGGTAAGCGATTCATTGCAAGCACTTAATGCAATTATCCCCTGGCTTACTGAGCTAGGGGATAATTAGTTATTTACCAATCAATCAAAAAGTTATACCCACGGGCTACCAGACAAGGAGAGTGGCCAGGAGAAGGACCAGGCCAATAGCCAGCAGCACCAGGGTCCCTCGCCAGATGAACTTGAGCCACTTGGCGTAAGGGATGCGGGCCATAGCCAGGGAGGCCATAAGAACGCCAGAAGTGGGCGTGAGCATATTGGTGAAGCCGTCTCCAAACTGGAAAGCCAGCACCATAGCCTGGCGGGAGACGCCCACCATATCGGCAAAGGGTGCCATAATGGGAATGGTGATGGCGGCTTTGGCCGAAGCAGAAGGGATGAGGAAGTTGATGACGGCCTGGATTCCGTACATAGCACTGAGGGAAGCCATCGGCCCGGTTCCGTCCAGGCCTTCCTGCATAGAGTGGAGGATGCTGTCCACCACCTTGCCGTCCTGTAAGATAACAATGATGCCGGAAGCAAAGCCCACTACCAGGGCGGCGGAGAGGATGTCCTTGGCACCGGCCAGCAGCTCTTCGGCTATTCGGTTGGCCCCAAAGCCGGCAATGAGGCCGCATACGATGCCCATCAGAAGGAACAGACCCGTAATCTCCGGCATATACCACTCCCAGCGGGTTACACCCACCACCAGCAGGATCACCGTCACACCCAGCACGGAAAGAATGGCAATCTGACGGCCGGTAAGCGGCACAGAAGCGGCCACCTCCGCACCCACGGCGGGAGCCTTCTTGGTCCTGGCTGCATAGAACAGCACAAAGACCACTAATAATACAGTAAGGATGGCCCAGCAGATGAGCCGGTACGTCATACCGGAAAAGAGCGGCAGGTCTGCCATACCCTGCGCAATGCCCACCGTAAACGGATTGAGGAAGGCACTGGAGAAACCCACGTTGGCCGCCACGTACACAATGAGCATACCCATAATGGCATCGTAACCCATAGAGATCATAAGCGGCACCACCATACCCACAAAGGGGATGGTTTCCTCACTCATACCAAACACGGCGCCGCCCAGAGAGAAGAGCAGCGTGATGGCCACCAGCACCCATTTCTCCCTCTTCCCTACCCTGGCAATGAAGCGGCCAATTCCGGCATTCACAGCCCCCGTGGCGTTGAGCAGCCAGAAGGCTCCGCCCACTACCAGAATAAACACAATGATGCCCGCCTGCTTCACAAACCCGTGATAGATGGCACTGAACACCTGCCACGTCTGCGGTACGGAATCCACGGACTCGTAGACCAGGGAGCCGTCGGCCGCCGGGACATACTGTCCTCCGGGGACAAACCAGGTAACCACCGCACACAGAACCAGCAGGGCGGCTATGATGACATAGGTATTGGGAACGCGAAGTTTCATAATACAAAAGTAAATATTTCTTTGTAAATTTGGGGAAACTAAGAACCTGATATGAAACGAATTCTTTCTCTTCTTGCCCTGGGTCTGGCCTTCAGCGCCGCCTACGCCCAGGAGCAGAGCCCCAAGATGGTGCAATTCCTTAAGGAATTCCCCCAGCGAGCCGCTTTTAACACCCATTCCTACGAGTTCATAGACGTAGACGACACCCCGGCTCCCAAGGGATACCGCGCCTTCTATATCAGCCACTACGGCCGCCACGGTTCCCGAAGCGACTGGGGTGGCAACTACACCTACAAGATGGTGAGGGATGTCCTGGCCCAGGCCAAGGCCGATGGCGTAGCCCTCACCCCCGCCGGAGATTCCCTTCTCCACGAATCGGCCATCATCTTTGACAAATACGACGGTATGGACGGCCGCCTCACTCCCCGCGGTGTCCGCGAGCACCGTCAGCTGGCCCAGCGTATGTACAAGCGCTTCCCCGATGTCTTCAAGCACGGCAGCAAGCAAATCCGCGCCGTCTCCAGCACCACGCCCCGCTGCATCGTTTCCATGAACGGTTTCACCGCCCAGCTCCTGGCCCTGCAGCCGGATCTGGATCTGGACCTGGATACCGGAGAAAAGTTCTACGCTTACATTGCCCAGGGAGAGAACGGTACCGTTCGCGCCCGCACGCAGAAGGCCCTGGCAGAGCGTCCCAATAAGCCCGTAGACGCAACGCCCGTCTATAAGACCCTCTTCCAGAACCCCGAAGAAGGAAAGAAGTACGTCAAGAACGAATCGGCCTTCCTCAGTAGTATCTTCGCCGTTGCCAAGGTGGCCGAAGCCAACGACATAGACGACAACCTCTTCCGCTACCTGCCCTTCGACGCCGTGTATAAATTCCACGAGCAGCAGTTCCTGAGCGCCTACCTCAACCAGGCCAACTCGGAGCTCAACGGAGACATCCGCCTTCCCCTCAACAAGCCCCTGGTAGACACCATCGTAGTGCAGGCCGACAGAGTCATCTCCGGCGCCTCCAACCGCGCAGCAGACCTTATCTTCGGCCACGACTGGCCCTTCCTGGGTCTGTGCAGCTTCCTGGGTCTGGAAGGCGTGGGAGACCGCCTCTCTGCCGATGACGCCGCCGCCCAGTGGATGGCTTCCTGGAACTGCCCCTTCGCCGCCAATCTGCAAATCATTTTCTACCGCAGCAAGAAGGAGGAAGACCCCGTGCTGGTCAAGTTCCTGCTCAACGAGCGCGAGACCGCCATCCCCGCCCTGGAGCCCGTTCAAGGCCCTTACTACAAGTGGGAAGACGCCAAGGCCTATTGGGCCACCCGCGTACCGCATACCCAGATTGTAGCCCACCGCGGCCACTGGAGAGAGAACGCCCAGAACTCCATTGCCTCCCTCACCGAAGCCCAGAACTTTGGCTGCTGGGGCAGCGAGTTTGACCTCCACCTCACCGCCGACGACGTGGTCATCGTGAACCACGATGCCACCATTGGCAAGACCAAGATCCAGACCAGTCCACTGGAAAAAGTCCGTTCCTACAGTCTCAAGAACAAGGAGAAAGTCCCCACCCTGGACGAGTACCTCAAGCAGGGAGCCAAGAACAGAGACTGCGTCCTGGTGCTGGAGCTCAAACCCCACGCCAATGCCCAGAGAGAAGACGTTCTCATTGACAAGTGCCTGGAAGCCCTCAAGGCCAACAAGCTGATGGATCCGGGGCGCATTGCCTTCATCTCTTTCAGCTACCATATCTGTAAGGAACTGGCCAAGAAATGCCCCGGCTATACCGTCCAGTACCTGGAAGGCAACAAGACGCCCGCAGAAGTTCACGCCGACGGCATCAACGGCATTGACTACCACTATTCCTACTTCAAGAAGCATCCCGAGTGGGTCAAGGAAGCCCACGACCTGGGAATGAGCGTCAACGCCTGGACGGTGGACAAGGAGGAGGACATCCGCCTGATGAAAGAACTGGGCGTGGACCAGATTACCACCAACGACCCCGCCCTCACCCGTGAAATCCTTTTCGGACGCAAGTAATGTCTTTTGATAAGAAAGCAGTCAGCAACCGGCCTCCGCACATCAGCAGTGCGGAGGCTATGCTTAACACCATCCTGGAACTGGGGATTGTGCCCTTCTTTGTAAACGCCATCCCCGGCTATTCCATTGAGGAAATGACTGCTCCCGACCACTGGTTCGACACCCAGGAAAACCTCACCTACACCCCGTGGGACTGGAAAATCCCCTGCGTCCAGAGCGGAGAAATCGCCTACGGCAAGTTCCTTCTGGGCGGCAAGGCGGCCTTCGCCACCGTGGAGTGGTACCGCGAGCTCCGCAACTACCGCCAGTCCCTCCCCAAATACCAGCCCGACGCCGCCCAAAAACAGATTCTGGATTACCTCCAGGAAAACGGCAGCATAGGCATCAAAGAAATCCGAGGCCTGCTGGGCATCAAGAAAGGACAGGCCGATGCCCTGGTGACCCGCCTGATGATGCAGTGCCGGGTAATCACCGGAGACATCATCCGCGTCTACCGCGGAGAAGACCTCCACTATAACGGCTGGCAAACGTCCTCCTTCTGCACCCCCGAGGCCCTCTTCGACACCGGTACGCCCTTCGCCGGCTTCCCCGGCTTCCCCTTCCAGGAAGACGCCGGCCTGGAGGTTAAACACTCCCCGGAAGAATCCTAC
>JAEEQI010000073.1 GCA_016285215.1 Bacteroidales bacterium
CGACAGCGAAAAAGACCCCCGGAAGCAGGCCATCGTAGAGTGGCAGATGCCTTGGATCCACCTCTCCGACCTCAAGGGCTGGAAGACCGTGGCCTCCGAGGTCTACGGCGTGAACGCCATCCCCGATAACCTCCTCATCGACCCCGAAGGCACCATCGTGGCCCGCGGCCTCCGCGGCGAAGCCCTGCAAAAGAAACTGGCCGAAATCTTCGAATAGTTCCGGTCATCCTCCGGATTTAGTGAATACAAAAATCCTCCTCTGCGCAGAGGAGGATTTTTATTTTCGGTAAACTATTGACATAATTAGTCAAAACGGGTATCTATCCAAAGTACTGGAGAGTTCGCAGCATTTCAAAAATCATATCCACGTACTTGGAGGAGGTGTGGTCCCAGGCGAAGCCCAGGCGATACAGCACCTGCATAGTAAAGTGCACGGAAGGCTGGTTCATCACCACTTCCTGCTGGTTGGGGGACTGGGCATAGGCCACCAGGCTGCTCAGCAGCGGGGCCTTGTCCGGCTGGGCCATCACAACCTGCATCCGGGACATGAATTCCGGGAATTCCACGTAATCCACTTTGTTCCCATCGATCAGGCGCAGCCGGGAGACGATGTCTTCCATGGGCAGCAGGTGGTTGTTGGAAACGTTGAACACGCAGTTCTCCTTGGGCGTAGTGGCCAGCAGCACCATGGCGCGGGCACTGTCGTCAATGGGGGAGAACTCCATCTTGGCATCCAGCAGGGAGTACGGGCAGGCGCCCAGGAGCTTGTATGCGCGCAGGCGTCCCATGGCCGAGTTGGCGTTCAGGTTCACCTGGAATTCACCGTCGGCGGAGCGGGGCGACAGGTTACCGGCGCGCAGAATCTTGGCGTTGAGGGCTCCGGCGGCCATCCGTTCCAGGATGAATCTTTCGGCCAGGAACTTGGAATGGACATACTGGTTGCCGGTTTGCTGGCCAAAGTACAGCTGCTGTTCGCTGATCTGCTTGGGATGGCTTCCCTCGCTCATACCGGCCACACTCTCCGTGGAAACGTGTACCAGGCGGGCTGCCGTGGCTTCGCAGAAGGCGCAGATGTTCTTGACGCCGCCGTAGTTGATATCCTCGATATCCGTTCCCTTGGAGAAGTGCTTCACGTTGGCGGCGCAGTTCACCACCAGGCTCCAGGGCGTTCCGGAGGCCTTCAGGGAGTCGAATACGGCAGGCTGGGTGATGTCTCCGTTCACAATGCGGATGCGCTTGCCAATCAGCGGCCGGTAGTCTTTCTCGAAGTAATACACCAGCATCTCGCTCAGGCGTCGTTCGGCGCTCAGGGATCCCTTAGGACGCAGCAGGCACCAGATGATGGTGTCGTCCTTGGTGCTTTCCACCAGTTCCCGCAGCATGTGGATGCCCAGGAAGCCGGTGGCGCCGGTAAGGAGTATCTGGCCTTCCAGGCTCTGCATCTTGCCGGTCTGGAGGGCTTCCAGCGTGTTGCCGGCCAGCAGGGCGTCGATGCCCGAATAGTCATAGTCGCTGATCTCGCTGTCCTCCTTGGGAGCGGCGGCGCCGCCACCCAGGAAGGCGCCCAGTTCACGGGCGGTGGGATGCGCGAAGACATCGGCATAAGCGAACTTGATGCCGCGCTTTTCTGCGTTCACCAGCACGTTGGTCACCATGAGCGAGGAACCGCCCAGGTCGAAGAAATTGTCCGTGGCGCCCACCTTTTCCAGGCTGAGGACCTCGGCGAAAATCTCGCACAGGTTCTTCTCCAGGTCGGTTTCGGGGGCCACGTATTCGGCGCTGGTGTCGGGCGTGGGCTTGGGCAGGGCCTTGCGGTCTACCTTCTGGTTCACGTTCAGCGGAATCTTGTCCAGCTGGACAAAGGCGGCGGGCACCATATACGGCGGCTTGCGCTCCTTGATAAAGGCCGATGCGGCCTGGATGTCGAATTTTTCTTCGGCCACCACGTAAGCGGCGATGAACTTGCCGCCGGACGGGTTGTCGAAGGCCTGTACGGTGACGTCCTTCACGCCCGGGCATTCCCGCAGCACTTCCTCCACTTCCTTCAGCTCGATGCGGAAGCCGCGAATCTTCACCTGACCGTCCTGACGGCCCACAAATTCGATGTTGCCGTCGGTTCTCCAGCGCACGATATCACCGCTTCGGTAGGCGCGTTCGCCCTTGCGGAACGGGTTGTCGATAAAGGTCTCGGCCGTCTTTTCGGGGCGGTTGAGGTAACCGCGGCCCACGCCGGCGCCCGTAATGAGCAGTTCTCCGGCGGCGCCCACCGGCACGCGACGGAAGTCGCCGTCCATCACATACATGCTGGTGTTGTCCAGGGCGTGGCCGATAGGAATGTTGGCCTCGCGCTTCTTCACGTCGAAGATGGTGGAGAAGATGGTGCACTCGGTGGGGCCGTAGCCGTTGTGGAAGCCATAGGAAGGCGGATCCATGGAAACCAGCTTTTCGCCGCCCACGGAGAGGTGCTTGAGGGACTTGTTGTCCGGGAAGTTCTTGGCGTACATCACACCCACCTGCGTGGTCATGAAGCTGTGGGTGATGCCGTTATCCGTGATAAAGGCATCCAGCTGGCTCATGTCGTGGCGGGTTTCCTCCGGGATAATGTGCAGGCAGCCGCCGGCGGTGAGCACGGGATACATGTCCATCATGCACGCGTCGAAGCCGTAGCTGGCATAGGCCGCCACCCGGCTGTGGTCCGTAAGCTTATAGTATTTCTGGTACCAGGCGCAGAAATTCACCAGGTTGCGGTGCTCCAGCATCACACCCTTAGGCACGCCCGTGGAACCGGAAGTGTACAGCAGGATAAAGAGATTCTCCGGCTTGGGACCTTCGGGAACCTTTCCCTTGGGAAGGGCTTCCAGTTCATCGGTGGTGAGCACGGGACCCTTGTACTCCTTGAGCACCGGCAGGAGTTCCTTGTCGGCGATCAGGAGTTTGGCCGATGCGTCGCTCACCATGAAGTTGAGGCGCTCCTCCGGGTAGGAAGGATCCAGCGGCTGATAGGCGCAGCCGGCCTTGAGGATACCCAGCGAGGCCAGCGCCATCCACTGATTGCGGCCGATGAGCACGGACACCACGTCTTCGGCCTTCAGGCCCTTGGCGGCGATGGCGGCGGCGATGCGGTCCGACAGGGCATCGGCCTGCGCATACGTGCAGCTGAAGTCCTGATAGCTCACGGCGGGGTTGTCGGGCGTCTTCTTGGCCTGGGCGCGGAAGAGGCTCACGATGGTCTGGGTGGTGTCTACCTTCTGGGTGAAGTGGTTGAAGCCATCCAGTTCCTTGAGGCGGTCGGTGTCCACGAACGGCACCTCGTTCAGTTTGTCATGCTGCAGCAGGCCGCGCACCACGCATTCCATGGCATCGGCAAAGGCCTGCATCAGGGCCACGCTGTATTTGCTGTCGTCGTAGCCCAGCACGATGGCTTCCTTGCCTTCGCTGCCGTCGATGTAGATGCTCAGCGGGAACTTGGGCGCGCCGGCGTCCATATTCTCGCCGGTCACCTGCTGTCCGTTCACGCGGTAATCGGCCAGCACACCCACCTGGTAGGCCAGCATCACCTGCGGCTGGAAGCCGAATTCGGCGGCTACCTTGGCAAACGGGTAGTCCTGGTGCTGCAGGGTGGCCTGGAAGTCCTGGTCGCACTGCTTCAGGAAGGCTTCCGTATTCTCAATGGTGCAGTCCCCCGCCAAAGCCAGGGTGTTCACGAACATACCGAAGCTGTCGGCGGTCTTCAAATTGCCACGGCCGTTGCTGATGGTGCAGATATATACCTTCTTATTGGCGTTGTAGGCGCTGAGGGTGAGGTAGGCGGCGCCCAGGTAGAAACTGGCGGGCGAGATGCCTATCTTCTTGCACAGCGGATGGATGTCGGCCTCTACGAACTTTCTCAGGAAGACTTCCCGGCCGGGGTTGGCTTCATTGTGCTCCAGGTCCGGAATCACGGCCGAGGGGCTCTCCAGGCCACCCAGTTGCCCGGCGAAGAAGTTGCGGGCCTGGGCATAGGCTTCGCTGCCTTCACTGGCCTTCTGCCAGGCGGCATATTGGAAGTAGGAATAGCTTTCGGGAGCGATGTCCTTGCCCTCAAGGGCGTTGCAGACCTCCTGGATGAAGATGTCGTAGCTGCGGCCGTCGAACACCAGGTGGTGGAAGTCGCTCAGGAGGTAGGTTTTGTCCTTTCCGGCTGCGATGACCACCTTGCCCAGGGGACCCTTATTGAGGTCGAAGGGAAGGATGAAGCCCTCTTTCAGGGTCTCCAGATCCCCTTCCTGGACAGAGACGGGGATGGGCGTGTCGGAAGGAACCTGGCACACCTGGCCGTCTATCTGCTCAAAGTGGGACCGCAGGGCGGGATGGGCGGCCAGCACCTTCTCTACGGCTTCCTGCAGGGCCTGGGCCGATACTTCTCCGGGGAAGGTCCAAACCATAGGAATATTGTAGATGGTCTCCTGCGGAGCCTTCATGCAGTCCAGGAACACGCCGGCCTGCTGGTTGGTGAGGGGCTGAGGGCCGATGGCGCCGTCCTGTCCGGCTGCGCCGCCCGCTTTGTCGCCGGCCATCCAGATCTTGAGAATCTCGTTCTCTATGCTCTGGAGGGTGGCGGTCTTGGCGAAGGTATTCATATCGGCCTGTACGCCGTAGCGCTTGAACAGTTCGGTGGCCAGACGGAGGCCGCTCAGGGAACTGAGGCCGTAGAGCATCAGGGGTTCGGTGAGTCCCGCGCCCTCGATGCCGGTGGTTTCCTTGAGCAGGGCCGTGAGTTCCTCTTCCAGGACATTGAGCGGGGCAGCTGCCTGACCCTGGGCCTTCTGGGCCTGCGGCTTGGGCAGAGCCTTCACATCCACCTTCTGGTTTACATTGAGGGGAATGGCGTCTATCTGCATGGTGACGGAAGGCACCATATAGGGCGGCTTGCGCTCCAGGATAAAGGCGTTGAGGGCGGCCGTATCAATGGTTTCGTCACTCACAACATAAGCGGCCATGAACTTGCCGCCACCTTCCTGGTCGAAGGCCTGTACGGTCACGTCCTTGATGCCCGGGAATTCGCGGATGACGGCCTCCACTTCCTTGAGTTCGATGCGGAAGCCACGGATCTTCACCTGCGCATCTTTTCGGCCGATGTATTCGATGTCGCCGTCGGCCCGGTAGCGCACGATGTCGCCGGTGTGATACATGCGGCTGAAGGCGGGACTGGCCTCGAAAGGATTATCGGAGAAGGATTCGGCGGTTTTGTCGGGACGGTTCAGATAGCCGTCGCCCACTTGCAGACCCGCCTCCAGAAGCTCTCCGGCGGCGCCCACGGGTACGCGCTTGCCGGCCTTGTTAACCACATAGCAGTGGATGCCGGGCTGCGGGATACCAATGGGGATGTTCTCCTCCTGCTTCTTCACTTCCTTAGAGACCACATAGCAGAGGCTCTCGGAGGGACCGTAGCAGTTAAAGAGTTTATAATTGGGCAGCGGCAGTGCGCTCAGTTTCTCTCCGCCGGTGTACAGCACCTGCAGGCCCTTGCAACTGGGATAGTTGATGGCAAACTGGGTGGCCACCTGGGTGGTCATAAAGCTGTGGGTAATGCCGTTCTGCTCAAAATAGTCGTGCAGGGCCTTGAGGTCCAGGCGGATTCCCTCGGGGATGAGGTACAGGGTTGCGCCGGCCACCAGGGCTCCGTAAAGGTCTCCCACAAAAGCGTCAAAACCAAAGCTGGAGTAGGCTGTAAGCTTGCTTTGGGCCGAAATCCCCGTGCGCCAGGCGTGGTGCTGGGAGAAGAGGCTTACATTGCGGTGGTTGAGCATACAGCCCTTGGGCGTGCCGGTGGTGCCGCTGGTGTACAGCAGCACAAAGAGGTCGTCGGGCTTGGCGACGGACTTGGGCTTACCGGCCGGGAGGGACGGGATGTCGGCAGTGGCCAGCACCGGACCCTCAAAGCCTTCCACCAGCTCCGCCAGGCCTTCATCGGCAATGAGCATAGCGCTGGAGGCATCCTTGACCATAAACTGCAGGCGCTCTTTGGGATAGGAAGGATCCAGCGGCTGATAAGCGCAGCCGGCCTTGATGGCACCCAGCGGGGCAATCACGGTGTATTCGCTGCGGCCCAGGATAATGGATACCACGTGGCCGGGCTTCACGGTCTTTTCTATGTGGGCGGCCAGGTTGTTGGACAGTTCGTCTACCTGCTTGTAGGTGAACTGCTTGTTGGCGCAAACGAGGGAAATTTGTTCCGGAGCCTCTTTCACGCGCTGGTTCCAGAAATCCAGGACGGTCTTCTGGGGGTCCCCCACGGATTCGCCCGGATTGAAGCCATCCAGCGTCTTGATTTGGGCGGCCGAAGCAAATTCCAACTGACCCACCGTATCGGCCTTCTTTAAAGACAGGACGGCGGCGGCCATACTCTCTGCAAAGTTTTTGAGGATGCCCTCTGTGTACATATCGGGCCTATACCAGAAACGCATCTCGTAAGGGCCCTCCGCGGGTGTGAAAAATTCCACAGAAAGGTTGAGGCCCGGAGGATTGCTGCGAAGGTCTTCTCCCGGGACACATTCTCCGGCCAGAATCAGGGAGGGAACTTCCACCACAAACTGGCCCTGGAAACCAAAGTTGATACCGGGGCCCAGGCCCAGGTAGGTTCCGCAATCGGCCATGGAGAAGAAATGCCGGGCCCGCAGTCCTACGGTCTGTTCCTTCAGGCGGTCCAGAACCTCGCTGACAGGGGTATCCGGAGTGGCATTTACAAAGGCGGGCAGGGTGTGCACGCACATAGTGAACGCAGTTTTGGAGGCTACTGTCTTGCGGCCGTTCCAGATGGTGGAGAAGCTGGCGGCGTTATCGGCATTCCAGGATGCCAGGGTAAGGCCGAAAATGCCGGTAAAGAGGATGCTGTCGGCGTACCGGTAGCGCTCCAGAACGTCCCTCATGGCCACGCTGTCAATGGGCAATTGCACCACCAGCTCCTTATAGGCCGAAGGCTTGGCGCCAAACACGTCCGGCACAATGCGGCTTTCGACCTCCGTAGCCGAGCCAAACTCCTGCGCAAACCACTGCTTGGCTTCCTCGAAAGCCTCGCTTTCCCGCAACTTCTGCTCTTCCAGCGCCACATCGGCCCCGCTGAATTTCTCAACGGGAACCTCTTTTCCGTCGTATGCGGCGCCCAGATCGGCCAGCAACATAGGGATGCAGGCCCCATCCGTGATGATGTGGTGGAAATCGGCGTAGAAATAGTTGCCGTCCTTGGTTTTATAGAGCTCCAGCCTGAATAGCCGGTCTTTGTGCAGGTCCATGGGCCGCGCAAAGGTTCCTCTTACCTCGTCGATGCTGTCTATTTCCTTAATCTCGGCCTTCCACGTCTCCTGGGACTGTTCCATGCAGGGGACGCCATCCACTTCCACTACGTGCGATAGAATGTAGGGATGGGCGGCCACAAAGGCCTCAAAGGCCTTTTTGAACTTCTCGAGGTCTATGGTGGGCGGCAGCTTGTACAACAGGGCCTGCTGGTAGTTGCCGGATTTATCGTCCAGTCCCTGGCTAGCCAGGAACATACTCAGTTGCGCTTGGGAAAGAGGAGAGGTCATAGCTTATGTCTGACTAATCGTTTTAGTGTTTGGCTCTTACAAAAATAAGAAAAAAACGAAAAATATCCGATTTGAGTTAATGTCCCGGTTTTGCCACAAATATTGACTTGGAGGAGCGAAGCGACGATGCGCAAGGGAGAAAGCGGTACGGACGAGGCTCGAGACGGCACAAAACTAAGAAACGGAGTCTAGCAAAGCTAAACTCCGTTTCTGCGGTGCGGACGAGACCGCGTATCTGGGTTTTGGTGGGAAGGGCACAAAATATACTTCTGCTGATTATCAATTAGTTAGCATTTTAGCGCTTGCGTAGGTTTTCCAGCAAATGCACAAAAAGTAGCCCCAATGTAGCCCCAATTTCGAGATTTTTTGCTATCTTTGTATTAGCGTTATAAAGATAGTTATTATGGCAGTTTCATTTTTTCTAAGAACGACGAAGGAGAAGGGAGAAGCTCCCTTGTTCGTCCGGCTTCAATCTAGGAAGCAAAACATCAACCACAAGTATTGTACTCCACTTGTAGTAGACATCGAGGCCTGGAACAATTCCAAGAAAGGCGACACCCAGAGAAAGAATTTCCGAAAGGCGCACATTGATCTCGTCAAAAAGATGGAGGAGATCAGTGACACCCTCGAGATGACTCTTGACCGGCCGGTAGGCCTTACCCAGGAAGAGTTTAAGCAGATTGTCCTGGATATCGTGTACAAAGAGGCCCGGGAAGCCCAGGAGCGCAGCAAAGAAGCCAAAGCGAAAGAAGAGGCCGAGAAGAACCGTATGACTCTGAACAAGTACATTGCCATGTACTGTGACCAGATTACTACCGGCGCCAGGCAGACAGAGAAAGGCAGCAACTTCGCTCCTTCTACCGTGAAGACCGTAAAGCTTGCACTGGATCAGTTCACAAAATTCCAGAAAGAGACAAAGCACACCTACGACTTCGATGACATCAACATGAACTTCTATTATGCTTACACGGCTCACCTAAAGAAAAAAGGGTACTCCATCAACACGTACGGGAAATGCATCAAGGAGCTGAAGACCATCATGGCCTGCGCCGAAAGTGAAGGATATCATACGAATCATGTCTGGAGAGACAAAAAGTTCAAAGGCACCCGGGTGGAAGTAGACAGCATCTATTTAACGAAGGAAGATATTGACAAGATTATGGCCGTAGACCTTTCCGAATATCCTATTGGATATGAGCAGGCCCGCGATATCTTCATGATAGGCGTCTGGACGGCCCAGCGTGTTTCTGACTACAACTACATCAAGAAAGAGGACTTCAATACCCTTACGAAGAATGTAATGAAGGAGGAGCCCGATCCGGAGAACCCCGGCCAGATGAGAGCTTGGATTGAGAAGCAGGAGATAACCTACCTGAATATACGCCAGCAGAAAACCGGTGCCAAGGTTGCTATCCCTTGCAACTCTGCCCTGAAGGCCATCCTCGAGAAGTATAATTACCAGGTGCCTCACCTGGCGGACCAGGTCATCAACCGCTACATCAAGGAAATCTCCGAGAAAGCCGGCCTGACTGAGTTGGTCGAAATTGAGACCACAAAAGGCGGCACGCCCAAAAAGGAGAAGATTGAGAAGTACAAACTGGTCCATAGCCATACGGCCCGACGCACTGGCGCCACGCTCATGTATCTTGCCGGCGTGGATCTGTACGACATCATGAAGGTCACTGGCCACGCCTCGCCCAAGATGCTCAAAAAGTACATCAAGGCCGATACGCTGGAGGTAGTAGAGAAACTCACTGACAAGTACGAATACTTCCGCTAATCCAATCAGAAACTATGAAAAAATCAAAATCGCTGTGACTTTTTCATAGTTTTTGATTATATTTGCCTTGGAATTAATGGCTGTAATTGCTATGAAAAGAAAAATCACTCAGCAACTCATAGACTGGAAGAACAGGCCGGATCATAAGCCTCTCATCCTCCAGGGAGCCCGTCAGGTTGGAAAAACATACATTCTGGAAGAATTCGGGCGCGAGCACTATAAGAATTATATCAAGGTAAGCCTTGACCTGGTCCCTGATGTGCGCAATTTCCTGAAGGACAACATCAATCCTTTGGAAATCATCGCTTATCTGGAAACTCTATATAATGAGCGAATTGTCCCGCATGAGACGCTGGTCATCCTGGATGAGATTCAGGACTGCAAGCGGGCGCTGCTTGCTCTCAAATATTTCCAGGAAGATTATCCTCAGTATGATATTGTGGCCGCAGGTAGCCTTCTGGGGGTGGCTGTGAATCAGGGAAACAAGCCCGATGAAGAAGATGAAGCAGGAAAGGCCCAACAGCAGCAGGAAGAAGAGGAATTCTCCTATCCGGTTGGTAAAGTGGATGAATTGCGCCTGTACCCTATGGACTTTGAAGAATTCCTCTGGGCCATCAATATGGATGTTCTGGCGCAGGATATCCGTACCCACTTCAACTCTAATGAGGCAATGCCGGCTTCCGTTCACCTGTTGGCACTTGACCTGTACCAGCGCTATCTGATAGTCGGCGGCATGCCCGAGAGTGTTGGCAAATATGTAGAGACCCACAGCTTCCTGGAGTGCAGAACCGTTCAGCAGTCCATCCTGGTTGGTTACAATGCCGATATGGCCAAATATGCCAAGCCGGCAACCACTGTCAAGATCAGAGCCTGCTTCAATTCTATTCCGGCACAACTGGCTAAAGAGAATCGCAAGTTCCAGTACAAGCTGGCGCAAAAGGGCGGAACCGCTAAGATTTTCGGTGAAGCTATCGAATGGCTCATTCTGGCCGGGATAGTACATAAATGCAAACTGATATCACATGGCTTTATTCCCATCTCAGCCCAGGAAGATGACAGCGACTTCAAGATTTATATGTCCGATATTGGCCTGCTGAACACAAAGGCCCAGATGCCGGCCCAGATGCTACTCAATTCCATAGAGACTGAGAACACTTTCCTTGGTTCGGTAGCCGAGAACTATGTGGCCCAGGCCCTTTCTGCCAACGGTATTACACTCCGCTATTGGAAAAACGGCAACACCCAGGAAGTGGAATACATACTGCAGGATGGAATGAACGTGATTCCTGTAGAGGTCAAGAAAGGCAAGAAGGTGAATGCAATCAGCATGAACAATTTCAAAAAGACCTACAAGTGTCCTTTCGCTTACCGCATTTCCGGAAAGAACTTCGGCTTCGCCAATGAAATCAAGTCTGTTCCCCTTTATGCCGTATTCTGCATTGAGGCAAAAGAAGACATCGAATAGGTAAGAATCTAATCATAAGCTCACAACGCCGGATACTGCAAAAAACTGACTGCGGTATCCGGTTTTTGTATCCAGTAGGATGCAGCGTGCATGCACCTGGTAGGAATCCAGGTCTAGGCCCCAGATAGATGTGTAGCCGGTGATTCGCGTGGTCTGCACGGCTTCGCTCGAGCCTGGTTCCGCCAGGAAATTACGTAGGGCACCGGTATCCCATCCACGGCCAGGCTTGGCCAACTGCACCTTAGTAAGCAACCGGTACCGGCCGGCACAATCCTCCATCAGCAGCTTCCACCGAATCAGGAGCGTATCATCCACTACCGAGGCTCCCAGCAATCTGACAATAAACGAGGGAAACTTCTTGAACGGAGCCGGAGACGGCACGTGCTCATTCCCCAGGGTGGCGAAGCCGTGATATGCCGATATGAACAGGTTGTTCCCTGAGATCCTGGCCTTGTGATCAAAGGGCGGTCGGTGCGGCTCCACCACACTGGCATACGGCTCCCATCGAAGCTGCTCCTCATGAGGAAGAGACCTCCAGGCCTGCAGCGCCCGAATATGAACGGACAACGCCTTCTGCTGACCGCTTGTGCCAGGGTAAACTGGGGATATTCGCTTTCTGAGGAAGCATTTGCCACCTCTGTGATAGGCGGTCACGTTGCCGGCAGAGCCGTAAGCATCACTGATAAGAATTCCGGGGCGCAGCTGTACCATAAGCCATAAGTTTTGGGTTAAGAAGATAAATGTAACTAGTTGGGAGGAATTGCGC
>JAEEQI010000074.1 GCA_016285215.1 Bacteroidales bacterium
TTGCTCCCGAGAGCATCCTCTTCGACAACTTCGGCGCTTAAGCCCGCCGAAACTCCATAAAAAAACCGGTTCAGATTTGAACCGGTTTTTTTGTTATCCCACGTAATGCATCATTAGGATTCGGATGCAGTCCGACACCCTTTTCTCGGTGTCAGTGGCTTTTTCGTAAAGCTCTGCGAGGTTCTTGTACTTGGTCATTTCCCTCAGGTCGGGCTCCTGGGTGAAGATGTAGCCAATGTAGTTTTCATAGGCCTCGTCGGCCTCGTGCTCCAGCTCCGTCACGCGGTCTGCCTGAAGGATAATGGCCGAAGCATTCTTACGGATGTCTATCAGCAGGGGGAAGATGACCTTGAGGGCCTGGCTTTCCTCCAGGATGATGCGGGACAGATCCTGCAGCTGGGGGTCAATCTTGGCCGGCTGGTAGATGTTAAGGGCGTTGGAAGCGTCCTTTACCACATCCAGGACATCGTCCAGGGCCATAGCGATGGTGGACAGCTCGCGGCGCACGCCGGTGGGAAAGAGGGCGTGGGCCGACTGCTCCCGGAACTCGGTGAGCTGGGCGTCTCCCATATGCTCGTTGTTTCTGATTTCCGAGTACACTTTTTTCCAGTGGTCCCGGTCCAGGGACTGCTGCATCTCACAAAGGAGCTGGGCGCTCTCACAAAGAAGCTGGGCCTGCCTTTCAAAGATGGGCAGCAGCTCACGCATAGGGTAGAATACTCTGGATAAGATCATAAGAAACAATATTTTTTTAACCGACTTTTCGGTTAAAACAACAAAACTTTTTCTAAAACCGTCTAATACAACACTATTTTTTTTACGATGCTTGGAATCGGGTGGCCCAGTGCCTAGCTTTGCCCTTGGACCAAGACCCAAAAACCATGACGCGAAGAAAAACCACAGGCCGGACTTCTAAAACACATTACCATCCCGACTCTTCTGCTACCTGCCGCATCTCTGTGGCCATCATCACTGCGCTCTTGCAGGCTCCGGCCTTTTTTTCTTCGTGTGAACACCCGCTCCAAACAAGCGAAGATGCCCCCATCGGGACGCAAATATATATACAATGGACAAAAAATACAACACCGGAAGCCATTGATTTATTCTTTTTCGATACACTGGGAGCCCAGAAACTGGACAGCTACCAGCAAATCCAGCGGCCCATAGGCTCCGCCCACTCGTACGGCGTATCCGGGGCTGGAGCCAAGCGAATGGTGGCCCTCTCCGGCATCACCGGCCTCACCGACTCCTGGCTGGACATCTGTAACTACGCCAGTCTCTGCAAGAAAACCTTCCGGCTGGAAGAGGAGAATCCCGGCGCCCCCCACCTGGTGGCCGAAGCCCTCCTCCCCGATGCCGCTTCCCGTACCTTACTCCTAAACCTGCAGCCCATGCTGTCCCAAATCCGCTTGGTTTCCGTCTCCTGCGACTTCAGCGGAAGACCTTATCATGACCCAGCATTTCTCTGTTCCCGCATCTATCTGACAAACGTAGGCACGGAGTACAAACCGCTGGGGCCCGGAGGCGGACACCCGGTATCCTGGATCAACGCCGGGAGCCTGGACAGCGTGGCCACCCAGGCCCTGCCCCACCCCGAGCTCATCCTCAGGCCCGGGCTGGGGCGCTTGGGCCGGGAGCTCAAGTCCACCAACCTGCTGTTCTCCTGCTATGCCAACCCGGCGGGACAGGGAGAGATTCCCCGCACGCGGCTGGTGCTGGAGGGGACGGTAGACGGCATCCTCTGCTACTACCCCATCGAGTTCCCCTCGTTGGAGCCGGCCAGGGAGTACCAGCTCAGTCTCACCTTCAAGCGAATGGGTTCGCCCGACCCCGACATCCCCGTCCAGAGCGACGCCGTGCTGGTAGAGACCCAGACCATCCCCTGGCAAACGCGAGACCCCTACACCGTCACCTTCTGAGTTATGAAAAAAAGCCTGTTCTGCCTTCTTATCGTTCTGGCCGCCTGTACCACACAGGAGCCTACCTCACTCCTGGATTCCAGGGTCATCCTTAGCATCGCATCACCTCTCACCCGTGCAGGCGACCCGAACGATAACCGAATCACCGACTACAACCTATATATATTCAATGCCTTTGGCGTATTGGAAGAAAGGGCGTACGTGCCCAGCCGGGCCATCAAGCTCATTGACGGCAAGGTCCAGTACCGCACTACGCTCCTCAGGGATGTCCCCTACACCATCCTGGCAGCGGCCAACCTGGGCTACGAGCTCCCCTTCCGCACCCTGGAGGAAGCCCGCGAATACCGCTACCACCTGGCCTACCCCGACGAGTTCTCCCAGGGTCTCCCTATGGTGGCCTGGCAGGAGAGCGCCACGGTGGGAGATGACGGCGTGCTGGAGGTGGAGCTGGAGCGCCTGATGGCCCGCATAGAGCTCACCATAGACCGCAGCCAGTTACAGGCCGATATAGATTTCAAAGTCACGGACGTGCGGGTGGGCGCCTGCCCCTCCTCCGTCCTGCTGCTGGGCCCCAGCAAGGTGAACGGCCCGCAGGAAACCTTCAGCGTGGGCTACGGCAAAACCGGCAACCAGGTAAGCGCCCTCAACGAGGGCGCCAACGGCGGCCTGAGCCGCAGCGTAAACGTATACTTATTGGAAAACTGCCAAGGGGACCTCTTGGAAAACGTACAGACCGACAGCGGAAAAGTCTTCACGGACGGCCGCTACCAGGACATCTGCTCCTACATAGAACTAAAGGCCCAGTACCACTCTCCGTCTCATAGCACAACCGTGGGAGAACGGCTCATTTACCGGTTCTATCTGGGAGAGAACCTCAACAACTTTGACGTAGTGAGAAACACCTGGTACCGCATCACCGTCTGCCCCCGTGGGGACGGCCTTCAGGAAAGCAGCTGGCGGGTTAACAAAGAGGCTCTGAGAGGTTCTTGAGGCACTTCTTGAGGGAATCCGTCCAGTAAGGGACAGACAGGCCGAAGGTCTGCTTGACCTTGGTCTTGTCCAGCACCGAATAGGCGGGCCTTACCACCTTAGACGGGAACTCGTCGCTGTGGCACGGCTGAATATCGCAGCCCGTCTGTCCGGAGAACTCGGCAATGGCCTTGGTAAAGTCGTACCAGGAGCAGACTCCTTCATTACTATAATGGTATATTCCGTAGTGACCGGCCTCACCGGCCATCTTTACCAGGGCTTCTGCCAGGTCTCCGGCGTAGGTGGGAGTACCCACCTGGTCAAAGACCACCTTGAGGGAAGGCTTTTCGGACGTGAGACGAAGCATCGTCTTCACGAAGTTCTTGCCGTACTCGCTGTACAGCCAGCTGGTGCGGACAATCAGATACCGCACGCCGGAGCGCAGGATGGCTTCTTCTCCGTGGAGCTTGGTGCGGCCGTAGGCGCCCGTGGGGCAGGCGGGAAGGTCTTCCCGGCAGGGCGTGTTGTGCGGTTCTCCGCCAAACACGTAATCCGTAGAGATGTGAACCAGCAGGCCGCCCACTTCCTTCATAGCCAGGGACAGGTTCTCAACGGCCTTGGCGTTCAGCAGTTCGGCCAGGGGCTCGTTGTCTTCGGCCGCGTCCACGTTGGTATACGCAGCGCAGTTGATGACGGTATCTATCTGATGTTCGGCCACCATAGCCCTGATGGCCGCGGCGTCCGTAATGTCCAGTTCTTCCACGTCCGTGAACACGGCGTCCGAAAGGATCTTTCGGAGGCTCATTCCCAACTGGCCGTTGGCTCCGGTTACCAGGATCTTCATTCTGCGTAATAGTCTATGGAATAGTCAAACAAATCCGTGGCCTGGGACAGGAGCGGATGGTGCTTGTCCTTCTCGGACAGGAGAACGTCGGCCTCCGGGATGCGCCAGTCAATGCCCAGGGCGGGGTCATTCCACGCAATGGCGCCCTCGGACTCGGGGGCGTAGGGATAGTCGCACTTGTACTGGAACACGGCTTCTTCACTCAGCACCACAAAACCGTGGGCAAAGCCGCGCGGGACAAAGAACTGCCGGTGGTTTTCCTCGGACAGTTCGCAGGACACGTGCTGGCCAAACCAGGGCGAACCGCGGCGGATATCCACCGCAATGTCCAGCACACGGCCGCGGACCACGCGCACCAGCTTGCTCTGGGAGCAGGCGCCTTTCTGGAAATGCAGGCCGCGGAGCACACCGTAACGGCTCTTGCTCTCGTTGTCCTGCACAAAGTGGATGGGGCGCACGGCCGCGTCAAAATCACGCTGGCTCCAGCTCTCCATAAAATAGCCGCGCTGGTCTCCAAACACTTTGGGTTCTATTACCAGCACGCCCGGTATGGCGGTTTCCTTAATCTCAATCATACAGACCGTTTTCCACATCATCGGCCAGCTTCAGAAGATACTGACCGTATTGATTCTTGGCCATAGGTTTGGCCACTTCCCGGATGCGGGCCGGAGTAATCCAGCCGCGCTGCAGGCCAATGGCTTCCAGGCAGGCCACCTTGAGTCCCTGGCGCTTCTCAATGGTTTCAATGTATACGGAGGCTTCCGACAGGGAGTCGTGCGTGCCGGTATCCAGCCACGCAAAACCGCGTCCCAGCGTCTGGACCTTGAGCTGTCCGGCCTGCAGGAACTCCTGGTTCACCGTAGTGATTTCCAGCTCACCGCGGGCACTGGGCTTGATGCTCGATGCCACCTCCACCACCTTGTTGGGATAGAAATAGAGGCCCACAACGGCATAATTGCTCTTGGGATGCTGGGGCTTCTCTTCAATGGAAAGGCAGTTGCCGGCCTTGTCAAACTGGGCCACGCCGTAACGCTCGGGATCGCTTACCCAGTAGCCAAAGACGGTGGCCTTGTTCTCTTCTTCGGCCGTACGGACCGCCTCTTTCAGCAGCGAAGTAAAGCCGGCGCCGTGGAAGATATTGTCTCCCAGCACCAGGCACACGCTGTCGTTGCCAATGAACTCCTTGCCAATAATGAAGGCCTGGGCCAGGCCGTCCGGAGAAGGCTGCTCTGCATAAGAGAAGCGTACGCCAAAATCCTCACCGGTGCCCAGAAGGCGCTTGAAACCGGGAAGGTCCTGCGGAGTGGAGATGATAAGGATATCCCGGATGCCCGCCAGCATAAGCGCGCTGATGGGATAGTACACCATGGGCTTGTCGTAAATGGGCAGGAGCTGCTTGCTCACGCCCTTGGTAATGGGATAAAGACGGGTTCCGGATCCTCCGGCAAGTACGATTCCTTTCATAACGTACAAAGATAGCAAATTATCTTGAGAACGGCTTATTCCTCATAGGCCACCGGCTCCTTCAAGGGCCGAAAATGTCGGGGCGATGTATAGCCCGGCAGCGTAGCGTGCCAGGCGCGCATCTGGCGCAGCGCCTCCTCCTTGTTATAGCCCGAACCTCCGGGATGCACCACGCGGATGCGGTCGTCTACCAGCACCAGCAGCTTTCCAATGCGGGCATAATGGCTCAGGGCCAGATCGATGCCCCAGCCCAGCCGGTTAAGGGACAGGTCAATGGGACAGACCTTTTCCAGCAGGTCCAGGCGGACCAGATGGAACCACCCTTCCTGGAAATTGGTGCAGCGCAGGCGGCCGGTCCAATGGCAGCGGCTCTGCGGCAACGAGCGGCCTTTCCAGGCCGTGGAAGGCTGGTACAGACCCACATTGGTGCTGTGGGCTATCTGCTTCATAGTCTCCACCAGACGGGCGGCGTGCTTGTCGCTGATGAGGAGGTCGCTGGTGACCACCATCACCCAGCCGTAACCGCCTTCCCGGCCGCGGCGGCAGGCCTCGTTCATAAGGCCGGCGTAGTAGATGTTATCCAGATGAACGGCCAGCGGATGCGGACACGGAGGCTGGCTGCCGCTGTCCAGGATAAGGGTATCGAAGTGCGGCGACAGACGGTTGGCCCAGGCCATAGCCCCGTCGTGTTCACAATAGTTGAGTATGCAGCAGAGAATGCGGGCGTTCATTTCTTATTCCGGTAACGCAGACGCGCCCAGGGGGTACGCCTGTAATTATAGATGGGTTTATCCTGGGCACCGCCATAGCTGTTGCGGCGTCCCACGGCCGTAGGAAAGCGTTTTTCGCAGGTGCGATACTTCTCCCGCAGGTACTCCAGCCCCTGCCAGAAACGCTCGGAAAGCTTGCCGCCGGAATAGTGCCGGCACTTGACGGACAGGATGCGGGAGGGCACGCCCAGGAGGAAGGCCGAAGAGCAAAAATCCTCGGCATAAAGGTCAAAGGGCAGCTTCTCGTCAAAGCGAAGCCCCTTCTGGCGCAGCAGGCTGCTGTGCACAATCACGCACTGGCAGTCAAAGGTATCGGCCTCGGGCTTTTTCCAGGTGCCCCGGTTGCGGCGACGGCGCAGGCCGTCTTTGCGGCACTGCTGGATGCTGCCGGTGATATGGATGAAATCGGCGTTGGGACACACCTCCATAATGGCGCCTATGGGGCCGTAGAGGGCATTCTTGTCCAAGCCTTCCAGGCGGGCCGCCAGCGGCTCCAGGGGTCTCCAGTCCTCGTGGCAGAACACCACCCAGCCGTCCCCCTCCAGGCCGTCGATGAACTGGTTGTAGCGCTGCGAAACGCCCAGATTCTCGGTTCGGTTGTCCAGGGGAACCAGGGTGCAGCCGGCACAGCAAGGGTTTTCCGCAATGCACTTGTTGTACATAGCATAATCCCGGACCACCGACACTATGAACACGGGCTCACTCATACGCAATCCTGAAAACGCTCCGGAATCCGGACAATAAGACGAAGGCCAAACATAGCCGGCTTGTTCCACGCATAGATGGGCCGAACCCAGGTCTGGCAGATGCGCGCAAAGCGCGTCCAGCGCTCAAAATCGAGTGCCTTCAGGGCCGAAACCAGCCGGATGGTGCGCGAACGCTTTTTCATATGGCTCTCCCAGCCCTGCTCCAGGCGGGAAGGATCCGAAAAACGCTCCACAATGCGCTTCTGGTCAAAATAGCCGAAGTGGAACAGGTACAGGTCTTTGGCAATGTGGAAATTCTTGCCCTTGACGCGGTGGAAGCCGCTGCCCCAGGTGAGCGGGCGCGCCAGCACCGAAGCCTTGGTGTACCGCGTTCCCAGCTGCGCGTAATGCCGCTGCTGCAGGAAAGGACGGTCTTCCACAATATCGGGCTCCTCCCCCAGCTTCTGGCCAAAATCCAGGCCCAGGGCCGAAACCGAATCGCAGATGTCCAGCCGGCTCAGAAACTCCGGAAGGGACAGCCCCAGCGCGGGGTCTGCAATCACAAACTCATCGGCGTCGGTGCCTATCACCAGGTCGTAACCCGCGGCAAAAAGCTCCGCCGCCCGGGCCGAGAGAAACTTTAATCGGCCCTTATCGTGCTCCACCACCGTGGAGCCAATCTTCTCTGACTTTTGGGTGTGGACGCCCTGGCAGAAAGCGGGAATCTCCTGGTCCAGGCCGTCAAAATACACATACAGGTTCTCCAGCCCCAGCTGCCCGCCATAGTACTCCACCCACTTGCGCAGGTAGAAGTTGTCGTTTCGGACCATAGTGAGGGCGGCTATCCTTTTCATAGATACTGGGCTGTAAAGGTTTTTCCGCTCTTCTTGAGGTCTTCGGGGGTGCCGGCAAACACCACCTGGCCGCCCCGGTCTCCGGCGTCGGGTCCCAGGTCAATGACCCAGTCGGCGCTGCGGATCACGTCCACGTTGTGCTCTACCACCAGAACCGTATGGCCCTTGGCAATGAGCACGTCAAACGCCTTGAGGAGCTTCTCCACGTCGTAGAAATGCAGGCCCGTGGTGGGCTCGTCAAAGATGAAGAGGATGCGCTCACGGCCGCCGGCGGCCAGCGACAGGAAGTACGCCAGCTTGATGCGCTGGCTCTCTCCGCCGCTCAGCGTGCTGGACGGCTGGCCCAGCTTGATATAGCCCAGGCCCACGTCCACCAGCGGCTGCAGTTTGGCGGCAATGGACTTGGCCGCGTCTTCCTTCTGGGCGCCAAAGAAAGCGATGGCTTCCTCCACGCTCAGGTTCAGGATATCGTCTACATTCAGACCCTGGTAACGCACCTCCAGAATGTCCGGTTTGAAGCGTTTGCCGCCGCAGCTTTCGCAGACCATGGTCACATCGGCCATAAACTGCATCCCAATCTTTACAAAGCCGTCTCCCTGGCACTCGGGGCAGCGGCCGCCCTCCTGGTTAAAGGAGAAGAACGACGGCGTGTACCCGTTGATGCGGGCGTACTGCTGCTCGGAAAGGAGCTTGCGGATATCGTCGTAGACTTTCAGGTAGGTAACGGCGTTGGAGCGGGAACTCTTGCCTATGGGGTTCTGGTCCACATACTCCACGCGGGTTATGCGATTGAGGTCACCGGCCAGTCCCTTGAACGTGCCCGGAAGGTCTCCGGTCTCGTTGAGACGGCGGTGCAGGGCCGGGTACAGGATGTCTCCCACCAGCGAGCTCTTGCCGCTGCCGGATACACCGCTTACCACGGTAAAAGCGTTTAGGGGGAACTGAACGTCAATGTCCTTGAGGTTGTTCTGCATAGCGCCCTGCACGGTAATGCTGTACCGCCAGGGGTTCTTCTCCCGCACGTACGGCTTCCGGATGCCGGCCAGGTACTGCAGGGTGAGGGATTGAGATACGCTCGCCCCTTCGGGACTCGGTATGACAGGGTTTGTCATCCCGAGCGAAGCGAGAGGATCTCCTTGATATACTATCTCTCCCCCATTGGTGCCGGCCTTGGGGCCCAGGTCAATGAGGCAGTCGGCGCTGCGGATAATCTCAGGGTCGTGCTCCACCACCACCACGGTATTGCCAATGTCCCTCAGGCGCTTGAGAACCGCAATGAGGCGCTCGGTATCGCGGGGATGCAGGCCGATGGAAGGTTCGTCCAGGATGTACATACTGCCCACCAGGGAGCTGCCCAGGGCCGTTACCAGGTTCACCCGCTGGCTCTCACCGCCAGAGAGGGTATTCATAGTACGGCTCAGCGTAAGGTACCCAAGACCCACGTCCTCGATGCACTGCAGGCGGTACTCAATCTCCTCGATGGTCTTCCCCGCCACCTCCTGCTCGTAGGCCGTTAGCTCAACGCCCTTGAACCATTGGAGGAGTTCCTCCACGGTCATAGAAAGGAGGTCGTGGATGGTTTTTCCGGCCACTTTTACGTACAGGGCCTCTTTGCGGAGGCGGCTGCCGCCGCAGGCGTGGCAGGTGGTGCGCCCGCTGTAGCGGGACAGCATATATTTGTACTGGATCTTGTAGCGGTTGCTCTCGACCCACTCAAAGAATTCGTCTATGCCCACTATGGTGGACTCGTCTCCCTGCACGGAGCGGCTCTCCCAGAGCGTGCGCCGCTGGGCCTCCGTGAGCTTGCAATAGGGCTCGAAGATGGGAATGCCGTATTTCTCGGAATTGCGGACCACCTGGTCTTTGAACCAGCTCATCTTGTCTCCCCTCCAGCAGGCTATGGCACCGTCGTAGATGCTCTTGGTCTTGTCCGGAACCACCAGGTCCTCGCTCACGCCCACAATCTTTCCCAGGCCGCCGCACACCGGGCAGGCGCCCAGCGGGCTGTTGAACGAGAAAAGGTATTCGTCGGGCTTGCGGAAGACAATGCCGTCCCGCTCAAAACGGGAAGAGAACGTCTTCATAGACGACTGGTCCCAAAGCGCCATATCGCCGTCGCCTTTGTCAAAGGCCGACTGGATGGAAGCGTTGAGACGCGTGCGCATATCCTCGTCCAGGGAACCGGAAGTCTTTACGCGGTCTACCAGCAGCAGAAGGCCGGCGGGGTATTTTCCGTCCATCTTGAGCACGTCCTCAATCTGGAGGATGGAGGCATCGGCGGGATTAAACAGACGGCCGAAGCCCTCTTCCTTGAGGGCCAGCATCAGCTCCACGTGGTCCTGGCGGCTGTCCCAGCGGAGGTTAGCCAGAATGTACAGCGCACGGGGCTTGCCGTCGTCAATGTAATCCAGCACGTCCTTGACGGACTGGGCCTTTACCTCCTCCCCGCTCACGGGGCTGTAGGTGCGGCCAATGCGGGCAAACAGCAGGCGCAGGAAATCGTAAATCTCGGTGGTGGTGGCAACGGTGGAACGCGGGTTCCGGATGTTCACCTTCTGCTCTATGGCAATGGCCGGCGGAATGCCGTCAATGGCCTCCACGTCGGGCTTGGCCATTCGGCCCAGGAACTGGCGGGCATAGGACGAGAGGCTCTCTGCAAAGCGGCGCTGACCCTCTGCAAACAGGGTGTCAAACGCCAGCGAGCTCTTGCCGCTGCCGGATACGCCGGTAACCACCACAAGGCGGTTGCGGGGAATCTCCACCGTAATGTCCTTGAGGTTGTTGACCCGGGCGTGCCGGATGACTATGTTTCCTTCGGCCGGCATTCTTTACTCTATCTTTTCCAGCATTCTGTCCGGGATGTACGACGAAGCCACGGCTATCACGCCTTCTACGCACACCAGCAGGCGGCGGTCTTTCTTGATGCGTTTGATGTAGCCTTCGGCCCCTTTGAGCGGTCCGTCAATGACGCGGACCTTGTCTCCCTGCGCCAGCTTCACCAGGTTGGTGGTGTAGAAGGTGAGGCCGTCTCCGCCGTTTTCCGTTAACAGGCGGAAAGACTCCATCTGCTTATCCGGGATGGTGGCCCACTTCTTGAAATCGGCCGTTTTGTAGATGAAGCCCAGCAGCCGGCCCAGAATCATTTCGTCCTTGAGGCGGGCGTCTACGGAGATGATTTCATCTTCATTGGCCCTTAGGAAAATGAGGGAGGCCACCAGGGGTTTGCGCTCGTAGATAATGGGGCCTTCCTGGATGTAGCGGCTGTCTTTGCGGTGATTGGCGTCTACCAGCGACAGCCTCTTGGATACCTTCAGGTACTCCTGGCCTTTGAGCTTGTCTTTCTGGACGGGAAGGTAGGTTTCCAACTCCATATCGGACAAGATGTCCTCCATTTGGAACACCTTGTTGAAGAAAACCTTAATTGCGTACCATTTCTTGTCCATTGACCCCGGTAGATAAGTAGACAAAGGTACAACTTTATTACGGCACTACCAAATAGTAAGAAGTATTGATAGAGTAGAAGATTATTCCTAAATTTGTTCTTATGAAGAACTTGACAAAACTGTTTTGGGCCGCCTTGTTAGCCCTTGTGTGTGTGGAAGTTCCGGCACAGGAACTCATCCAATACGTGAATCCGCTTGTGGGCACGGCCGGCTTTGGCAACGTGTACCCGGGCGCGCAGGTGCCCTTTGGCGGCATCCAGATAAGCCCAGACACGGACGATTACGACTACGACACCGCAGCCGGATACAAGTACACCCGGGAAGCCATCCTGGGTTTCAGCCTCACGCACCTGAGCGGAACGGGCATCCCGGACCTGGGAGATTTCCTCTTTGTCCCCGGCACGGGCTCGCTCAAACAGGGCACCTTCAGCCACAGCACCGAGGCAGCGTCCCCCGGCTACTACAGCGTGCGGCTGGAAGACTATGACGTAAAGGCAGAGATGACGGCCGCCAGCCTCAGCGGCGCCTTCCGCTTCACCTACCCCGCGGCAGATTCAGCCTTTGTACTCATCAATGTAAACCATAGCTTGAGATG
>JAEEQI010000075.1 GCA_016285215.1 Bacteroidales bacterium
TCCCAGCCTTTGTGGCACTTGATGCCAAAGTGGTTGTTGCCCTTGGTGGCCAGTTTGGACAGGCCGTTACCCGACTCCAGCATACCCTGCGCCAGGGTAATGCTGGCCGGAACGCCGCTGCGGATCATCTCCCGCACGGCCATATCGGCGTACTTTTTTACATAGCGTTCCTGAGGCGTGTCATCCCCCGCCGCCAGGCACAACAGCGCCGGCAACAGGCAAAGGGCTATGAGGAATTTCTTCATAGCGCTAAGTTACGCAAAAAATTTAAATATCGAAGGAATCGCCGTCGTAAGTGGCGTAAGTTTCCGGGAAAACGGTGCGGCATTCGGCCTGATACTGAGAGACTTCCACGCTGCGGGAAGAATAATGGCCTATGAGGAGCTTCTGCACCCCTGCCTCCTTGGCAATGGCAGCCGCCTGCAGGGTGGTGGAATGGTGGCGCTGGGCGCCCTGGTCCTCGAATTCCTGCAGATAGGTGGCCTCGTGATAGAGGACCGTGGTACCCTTGAGCCACTGCGCCTCCTCGGGGAAGGGAGCGGTGTCGGAGCAATAGGCGTAGCTCCGGGGCACGAAGGGCTTGTAAGCGGCCTCGGCGGCGGGAATCACGCTGCCATCGGCCCTTTGGACATCCTCTCCGCGCTTGAGGGTTCCAATCTCGGTGAGGGTGAGTCCGTATTGTGAAATGGCTTCCTTGTGTACGTTGAACGGAGGTTCTTTCTCCTGGAACAGGAAGCCGAAAGTCTCGATTCCGTGGTTGAGCGGGAAAGCCTGCACGCGGATGGACTTGGTTTCCAGGATGGTCTCCGGCTCCTTCATCTTGAGCGGCGTAAAACGGATTTCATAGCCAATGCCGTCTCCGTAATAGCTCAGGAAGAATTTAAGGATGGGGCCGAAGTTGACCGGGGCAAAGATATTGAGCGGAGTCTGGCGTCCCTTCATTCCCAGGGTAGAGAGCAGGCCGAAAAAGCCGAACACGTGGTCCCCGTGGATATGGGATAGGAAGAGGGAATCCAGCTTCATCATAGGGACGTGATGCTCCACCATACTGTACTGCACGCCTTCGCCACAGTCTATAAGGAACAAGCGCCCGTGCACTTGCAGTGCCTGGGCGCTTTGGTTCCGGCCCCTTACGGGCATGGCCGATGCCGTGCCCAGTAAGGTAACCTTAAAAGTATTGGGAGTATTACTCACCCTTTTCCATCTTGTCCTTCAGGGCAGCGAGGGCGGAGATGTCACCGAGGGTGGTCTTCTCTACGTTGCTCTGAACCTTCTTGATGGCCTTCTTGGCGGTCTCGACCTCAGCGGTCTCGCGGGCAGCCTTGGCCTCGGAATAGGTGCGGACGTGGGAAACGCGGATGGTACGGGTGCTGCGACGGAGGTCGATAACCTTCACGGGGAGGGTCTCGCCTACCAGGGCGTTCTTACCGTCTTCCTTCACGAGTTCGCGGTTGAAGGCGCTAACCTCAGTACCGTCGGCCAGGGTGAGGGTGGTGTTCTTGTCACCAATCACGCTCACGGTAGCGTCTACAGTGGTACCAACCGGGTACTTGGCCTCGAGCTCGTCCCAAGGGTTGGGGGTGAGCTGCTTGTGACCCAGGCTCAGTTTGTGGCTGTTCTCGTCGAAGTCGAGGATGACAACGTCAATGACGTCACCGCTCTGAACCATCTCGGCGGGATGCTTGATCTTGTTCCAGGAGAGGTCGGAGATGTGGATGAGACCCTCAACACCGTCCTCGAGTTCAGCGAACACACCGAAGTTGGTGATGTTGCGAACGGTGGCCTTGTGCTGGGAACCCACGGGATACTTCTCGCGGATGCTCTCCCAAGGGTTGGCGGTGAGCTGCTTGATGCCCAGGGACATCTTGCGGGCCTCGCGGTCCAGGGTGAGGATCTGAGCCTCAACCTCGTCACCCATCTTCAGGAATTCCTGAGCGCTGTGCAGACGGGGGCTCCAGCTCATTTCGCTAACGTGAACCAGACCTTCCACGCCGGGCTCTACCTCTACGAAGGCGCCGTAGTCGGCCACGGCAACCACCTTACCCTTCACGGTGTCACCCACCTTGAGGTCTGCGGAGAGAGCCTCCCACGGGTGAGGAGTGAGCTGCTTGAGACCCAGAGCGATGCGCTTCTGCTGCTCGTTGAAGTCAAGCACAACCACGTTAATCTTCTGGTTGAGGGCAACCACCTCTTCGGGATGAGAGATGCGGCCCCAGCTGAGGTCGGTGATGTGGATGAGACCGTCCACACCGCCCAGGTCTACGAATACACCGTAGTTGGTGATGTTCTTGACCTCGCCCTCGAGCACCTGGCCCTTCTCCAGCTTGGAGATGAGTTCGGCTCTCTTGAGCTCCTGCTCGGCCTCCAGGAGAGCCTTGTGGCTTACAACCACATTGCGGAATTCCTGGTTGATCTTCACAATCTTGAAGTCCATGGTGGTGTCCACGAACACATCGTAATCCTTGATGGGACGGATGTCGATCTGGGAGCCGGGGAGGAAGGCCTCGAT
This sequence comes from Bacteroidales bacterium, assembly GCA_016285215.1. The sequence continues at coordinate 2,510 of JAEEQI010000075.1, forward strand.
ACCGAACACATCCACGATCATACCGCCCTTGGTGCGGGTCTTCACATAACCCTTCACCACTTCACCGCTCTCATAAGCGGCGTTAACCATATCCCAAGATTTCAGCTGACGGGCTTTCTTGTGGGAGATCACGAGCTGACCCTTGCGGTCCTCGGCGCTCTCTACAAGAACTTCCACTTTGTCACCCACTTTGAGGTCCGGATTGTAACGGAACTCAGGGGCAGAGATAACACCTTCGCTCTTGGCGCCGATGTTCACAACCACCTCACGCTTGTTGATGGAGGTAACAACACCTTCCACCACCTCGTTCTCGGTGACTTTGGAGAGGGTCTGCTCGTACTTGGCAAGGGTTTCTTCCTTGGAGCCGGCATCTACGCCCTCATTCTCAAATGCATCCCAGTTGAACTCCTCAGGAGCAACGGAAGCATTCAGGACAGCCTTCTTGGCTTCTTTGTTCATTTCTTCAGACATAATAATTAGATCGAAAAAACTAGTAGTTAAACATTATTTCTTGAGCTTTTACCATAGCGCAAAAATGCGCGCCGGAAAAAAAGCGCGCAAATATAGGTATAATTATTTGATTTTACAACTATTCGGCCTCTTCGTCGGTATCTTCTCCGTTTTTCTTCTTGAGGGCGCGGAGCTCGTCGAGGTAACTGGCGGTAATAACACCGGAAGGCAGGGCGATGATGGCCACGCCAAACAGCGATGAAAGCATACTCACAAAGCGGCCCAGATCCGTCACGGGAGTCAGGTCACCGTAACCCACGGTAGTGAGGGTCACCGTTGCCCAGTACAGGGCATCGAAGAAGGAATCGAAAGTAGCCTTTCCATTGACCGGATCCCAGTGAGGCTCAGCGTTGAACATAATGAGAGCCGTGAGGAAAACATAGAAAATGGAAATGCCCAGCACGCCCAGCAGAACGCTTCTTTCCTTGTAGAGCACCTTGCCAAAGACCTGGATCTTCTCCGAGTAGCGGACCAGTTTGAAGAGTCTCAGGATTCGGAGCATTCGCGTGACCCTGAAAATCTTGAAGCCCTGGCCCATAATGTTCAGACCCGGCAGAATGGAAAGCAGGTCGATGATGGCCCATCCCGTGAAGGGATAGATAAGGAAAGACCATCCTTTCTTGCCCACCTTGTAATCGGCCGTCATCCAGCGCAGCAGGTAATCAATGATAAAGATGGTGATGGTCACCACCTCTATGGTGTGAAACACCGGATAATCACGAACAAACATCAGCGGAATAACGCTGACAATGATGATGATCAGCATCGCCAGGTCATAAACGAGGCTGACTTTATCTCCGTCCTTGGACTGTTCGATAATATCAAAGATTCTCTTTCTCATCTTACTTGAGGTGACTGATGGATTGGCTGTTTAGGGATATTTTGTTCTTGAAGGTGGTCCTGGCTTTGTAATAGACCACGTCCAAAGTGGTTCCGTCGCTCTCAAAATACAGGGAGCGGATATACCGGTCTGTCTTCTTGTCCTTGCAAACGGGTTCGCACCATACCAGCGTATACTCGCCGCCCTTGTGGGAGACGGAGCAGATCACGGTATAGCCCCGGATATCAAAGTGCGCCACGCTCACATTCTTGCCCTTTTCCTTCTTGGCGGCTTGGCAGGCCTGGGCAATGGAAGAGTCGGGATCCAGGCGGCCGAAGGACAGTTTGGAAGCCGTATCGGCCTTGGGATTCTTACTCAGCCACCAGCGGATGGACTCGTCGGTCAGGAGGTCGGCCTTTGACAAGGGAATAAGGGCCGAATTCTCTTTGAAGCGATTGGTGAGCCAGGCTACCTCGGCGGGCGGGATGGTGCCTTCCAGCATCTCCGGGCACTGCCCCTCGATGCGGCCTTCGCCCAGCGGCTTTCCATAGAAAAGAGCCTGGAAGATATGGTCTTCGGCCGGCAGATAAAGGGCCTCCACATACTCTCTGTCGCCGTTTCTGTACCCAAAGTGGATGTAGTTCTGACTGCCGCCCAGCGGGGCTATCATCTCCATAGGAATGACCAGGTCAATCCGGGGAGCACCCTCCTCCATAGTATAAACCGGAAGGCTGCGCTTCTCCAGCAAAGTGCCGTCCGGAGACAGGACGCGGAGCGTGAGGTCGGGATCCAGCGCCAGCACCTTCTCTACGCCGTCTTTCTTCCAGCCCAGGGCCGAAAGGGCCTCCCCTCCGGCTATGCCGAGGGCCTCCTCAGGAGTAAGCTTGGTGGTATTGGCCTCCAGGTATTGGGCCAGGATCAGGGAATCCTTCATCTGGATAATCCTGGGGGCATAGACGGACTTGGGATATTTCTTCAGAAACTTGTCGGCCGACTTCACAGAGAAACTCTCCACGGTCTTTCCATACAGCTTCTTTTCGGCCTTGGACTGGGCGCTCATTTCCAGCGACAACAGCAGGAAAAGCCCCGTCGCAAGAATCCATTTGAGTTTTTTCATAGTTGTTTACAAGAGTTTCTTGCGGCGGAAGAGTATCCAGACCAGCATGCAGCTCAGTACCATAATGCCCAGGATGATGACCCAGTTCCAGAAGTTGGCGTTGGGGTCGTCGGCGTTGATCATAGGCAAACGTACGTTCATACCATAGAAACCGGCAATGAGGGTGGGCGGCATCAGGAACACGCTCACCACGGCCAGGATCTTCATAATCTTGTTCTGCTCCAGGTTGATAAGACCCACCACGGTATCCTGGAGGTATTCCAGACGCTCGAAGCAGAAGTTGGTGTGACTCAGGAGGGAGCTGATATCCTGCAGCAATACGTTCAGGCGGTTTTCCAGGTTGCGGGGCACCTTGGTGGAGCGCATCAGGTTGGAGATGAGGCGCTGCTTATCCACCACGTTCTCACGCACGATCATCGTATTCTCCTGCATCTGGGAAATATCAATGAGGAGTTCCTGGTCAATGTCTTCCTGGTCCGTGATCTGTTTGGCGTACTGCGAAATCTCCTTGGAAAGGAGCTCGATCATATCTGCATCCAGGTCCACACGTTGATCCAATATGCTGGCAAAAACGCTGAAGCCTGTGGGGTACTGCTTGGGATTGACCTGCATCCGGCGCTGAAGTTCCGTAAACGAACGCAGCGGAACCTCGCGTACAGTGGCCAGGGTCTCGTCCATAATGGTGAACGATACCGCCTGCATCATATATTCTTCCGGACCCGGGGTGAGGAAGTTGGTGTTGGCAAAGATGGCGTCGTCCGTCTCGAAATAACGGGACGAAGACTCAATTTCCTCCGCTTGCGCACGGCTCTGGATTTCCGTTCCCATAAAGCTTTCCACGAGACGTTTCTCGTCTCCGGTGGGTTGCACCAGATCGATCCACACTACGTCTTCGAGTTTGAGCTTCGGGAAGTCTTTCTCCGACTGGGAGAGGAGAATTTTTCCGTTTTCCTTATAGAAGATACTCAGCATATCTCTTTTCTGTTTTTAGCTCCGGGCCAGTCGCTCCGGATGGATTATACGTTTCAACCAGCTGACATTACGGAAAAGTCAGCTTGCAAAAGTACGCAAAATTCCCGAAAGTACAAGGCTTTTTTTCTCCTTTCGCCAACAAGGGCACTTACAATCTGTAATTAAATTTTTGAAAAATTCCTTTTCTTTTTCAAAAAAAGGCCGTACATTTGCGCTCAGATAATTAGTAGTGTTCGTTTATAAAGTGTTAAAAACTATGAAGAAAGTATTCATGTTTGTTGCTGTTGCAGCCATGATGATGACTGCCGTAGCTTGCGGTAACACCAACTCCAAAAAGGAGAAGGCCGCTGAGAAAGATGCTCAGGAGCAGGTAGAAGAAGCTGCTGAGGAAGTTAAGGACGCCGTTAAGGACGCTGCCGAGGCCGTGCAGGAAGCCGCTCAGGATGTTTCCGAGGCTGTGAAGGCTGAGTAATCAACCCCTTCCCTCAGTACAAAAGAATCGACCCCGTTCCGGGGCCGATTTTTTTGTACTTACGCTTCGTAAGCTGTAGGGTCAAAACCTTCCAGCGCTTCCTTGCGCTCCACGCAGGTTCCGCACTTTCCGCAGTGCTTTTCTCCCCCTTTGTAACAGGAATAAGTCAAAGAATAGTCCAATCCTATGGCTTTTCCGCGCAGGGCTATGTCCCTTTTGGTAATATTGCAGTAAGGAGAAACTACTTTTATTCCTTCATAGGTACCGGCCTTGACGGCGGCCGAGAAAGCGTCTATGAATTCGGGACGGCAGTCGGGGTAGATGGCGTGGTCTCCGCTGTGGTTGGCCAGCAGCACGGTATCCAGGCCATAGCTTTCGGCCAGGCCGGCCGCCACCGCCAGCATAATGCCGTTGCGGAAAGGCACCACGGTGCTTTTCATATTCTCATCGGCGTAGGAGCCTTCGGGGATCTCTCCCCCGCTCTGCAGCAGGTCGCTCTTGAAATACTGGCCAATGAAGCCCAGCGGAATAATCAGGTGCTGGATGCCCAGTCTCCGGCAATTCTCCTTGGCACAGGCAATCTCCTTGGCATTGTGCTTGGAGCCATAGTCAAAGGTAACGGCCAGGTCAATGCTGTCCTTATATTCATAAAGCAGCGTGGTACTGTCCAGGCCGCCGGAGTAAATCAAGAGTCCTTTCATATTTTTGTCTTCATAGCTTCCAGGGCCTCCCGGGCACTGGCTACAGCCTCCACCACGGTCTTGGGACCGGTTAGGAAGTCTCCGGCCAGGAACACGTTCTCAAAGCCCTGAGCCGCTTCCAGCAACTTAGAATCCGGCTTCTCGCTTATGGCCGTAAGCAGCGTATCGCATTCTACAAAGTGGTCCGTTCCTTCAATGATGCGGGTAACCACGCGGCCGCCGTCTTCCGGCACCACGTTCTCGCAGTCGCGGAACACCACGCCGCCCTCCTTCACCTCCACCGGCGCCTGGAATACCTTGAACTGGACTCCATCGGCCTTGGCTTCTTCCACTTCCAGGGGATTGGCGGGCATATTCTCAAAGGTCTTGCGGTAGTAGACCCACGTTTCGGCACCCTGGCGCACGGCGGTACGGCAGGCGTCCATAGCCACATTGCCGCCGCCAATCACAATCACCTTTTTGCCCAGTTTATAGTCCCCAGGATTCTTGAGGAAAGGCAGGGCCTGCAGGGCACGCTCGTCTCCGGGGATGTGCAGAGAGGCGGGTTCTTCGGCCCCGGTGGCCAGCAGCACGGCATCGTAGGAGGCCGATAATTCATCCACGGTGATGTCCTTGCCCAGCTCTACGCCTCCGCGGAATTCCACGCCGGCGGCGGTAAGCATCTTCTCGTAGGCATCACAGTATTTCTTATCCAGGCGGAAGGCGGGAATGCCGTAGCGCAGCACGCCGCCCATCCGGGGATTGGCATCAAAGAGCGTTACCTCTCCGCCGGCCTGGTACATCCACACGGCAGCGGCAATACCGGCCGGGCCGGCGCCCACAATGGCTATGCGCTTGCCTTCGAATTCCTTGGTCTGGCGCTCCAGCTGGCAGGTTTCCAGGTATCGGCCCGAAATCTCCTGCTCAATCTCATACCAGCGGATGGGTATCATCTTCACGTTGAGCACGCAGTGGCCATAGCAGAACTGCTTCCAGTCGCACACCAGGGAGGTGACGGCCGTAAGGGGGTTGTTCTGGAACAGCATCTTGCCCGCTTCCTCCAGGAGGCCCTGGCGGTAGAGCTGCATACATTCCGGGATGGGCGTATGCACGGGACAGCCTTGCATAGCACATTTCGGTTTCTTGCACAAAAGGCAACGCGAAGCTTCGGGGTTCATGGTTTAAAGATTTGTCGGTTAACTATGGATCGGCCCAGGGTTAGGGTGTCGGCATACTCGAGGTCGTCTCCAAAGCCCAGTCCGCGGGCCAGGGATGACACTTTGACGCCCAGGTTTTCTACCTGCCGGTAAATGTAGAAGGCGGTGGTTTCCCCTTCCACATCTCCGCTGAGGGCCAGGATAATCTCTGCCTCGGCCGGGTTCTCGATGGCTTTTACGCGGTCCGTGAGTTCCTGAATGGTCAGGTCCGACGGGCCCACCCCGGCAAGGGGAGAAATAATGCCGCCCAGTACGTGGTACACGCCGTGGTACTGGCCGGTGGCTTCAATGCTCATCACGTCCCGGACGCTGGCCACCACGCAGATGAGGTTCTGGTTGCGGCTGTGGTCCGAGCAGATGGAGCAGATTTCTTCGTCCGAAATCATACGGCAACGGCGGCAAAAGCACACGTTGTCCCTCAAATTGTCTATGGCCGAAGTAAAATGATGGACGTTCTGAGCCGGCTGTTTGAGAAGATGCAGGGCCAGGCGCAGCGCACTTCTCCGACCTACGCCGGGAAGCGAGCTGATGGCCTCCACCGCTTCTGAAAGGAGGGCCGACGGATACGTCTCTTTATACGGCATGGTATTCTGCAAGTCCCTCGTTGGGGGTGCTCATAAATCTGGTAAAGGAAACGCCGTATTCCTTACCCATACGGGCCAGGATGTCTTTGCAGGCATAGCCGAAGCCACCCACGACACCCACGGGAAGGTCTTTCTTGTATTGGCTGAGCGTGCGCTCAAAGAGGTTGCGGAAGTTGCCTTCCACCAGCTTCCGGGCATACTCGCTCTTGTCATATTGAGCCAGCACAAAGGGGGCGAAACTGCCCAGGTAACGGGCCGGAGCCTGAGCGCCGTACACGCTCTTGACCACGGTTATATAGTCCAGTTTGTACTGCTCCTGGAATTCATCATAGATATCCTTGGGCATATAACCCTTGAGGTAGTCCGTAATGAAGAGCTTGCCCAGCACGGCGCCGGAGCCTTCATCTCCCAGGATGAAACCGCCGCAGTTCACCTTCCAGACAATGTCTTTTCCGTCAAACTCACAGGTGTTGGCACCGGTTCCCAGAATGGCGGCTACGCCGGGAGCGTGACCGCAGACGGCACGGGCGGCGCCCAGCATATCGGAGGCGTACTCAATGGGTGCGCCGGGGAACCATTTGCCCAGGTCCACGGGAGACTCCCCTACCAGACCGGCGGCATAGAAATGCACTTCTTCAACGCCGGGACCAATCTCCTTAGCGGCCTGGTTCAGGATGGCGTTCAGGGTTTCTTCCGGCGTTTGCATTAGATTAAATCCGGGCGTACGGACGCTGCGGACCACTTTTCCAGCTTCCACAATGCCCCAATCGGTCTTGGTGGCACCGCAATCTACAATCAGTTGCATTTTGTTATTAGTTTCAATCCTTCAAATTTACATATTCTCCGTGGTTTTTCCAATGGAAATAACCATAGACTGCACTGGCAATATAGGCCATATACATAGCGGCCATCCAATACTGCCCTGTGGTAAGGCAGAGGGCCGTGTTCAAAAGGTCGGTTACAATCCAGAGCATCCACTGCTCCAAGTAGCTCTGTGTGAGCCACCAGGTAGCAATGACACTCAGGGTAACGGCCGTGCCGTCCAGAACGGGGGCGGCATCTCCGGTGTTTTTGAGAATGGGAATAAAAACGCTCACGCCCACAACCAGCAGCGCCAGGCTTATCAGCCGCGCCCGGTGGGACATAACGTTCAGATGGATGGCGTGCTCCCCCACTTCCGTACTGGCCTTTTTCCATTTGATCAGGCCCAATACGGACATTCCCATATAATAGATATTCAGGCCCATAGAGGCCCATACGTGCTGGGTGGCAAACTCAAATGCACAGGCGGCACCCGAAAGGATGCCTACCCACCACATGGCGTTCTTCTGCAGGATTTCCAGAATCACATACACGACTCCGGTAACCGCCGCAAAAATCTCTATGGCCTGAATGACAGTGTCCATTCCCTCATCCCGGGCTTGACCCGGGATCCCTTATCGTACCTCGATAAGCTCTACCACAAACTTGAGGGCGCTGCACGGAGGAATGCCGTGGGTACCGGACTCACCGTAAGCCAGGTGATACGGGAGATAGAGCTCGTACTTGGCGCCTTCGCTCATAAGCTGCAGACCCTCGGTCCAACCCTTGATAACCTGGTTAAGGCCAAATTCAATGGGCTCTCCGCGCTTGTAGGAGCTGTCAAACACCTTACCGTCGGGGAAGCTGCCCTCGTAGTGGCAGTATACCTTATCGGTGGCCTTGGGCTTCTTGCCGGTGCCTTCCTTGATAACCTTGTACATAAGACCGCTTCCCGTAGCCTTCACCTGGGGATCCTTGGCCATCTGGGCCAGGAATTTCTCACCTTCGGCCTTGGCGGCGGCGCCGGCTGCGGCGGCCCGCTCGGAAGTTTCCTCTTCCAGTTCCTTATAGAAGGCTTCCAGGGCTTCGCCGGCTTCCTCCATAGAGAGTTCCAGCTTACCGCCGGTAAGCATATCCTTGAGACCTTTCAGAAAATCGTCTACGTTAGTCACGTGGATTCCCTGCTGATAGAAGCTGGAAGCCACGCTCATTCCAAATGCATAACTTTTCTTATCCATATCTATTATAATGATTTTGCTGCTGATTCTCCGGCCAGATAGCCCGTGCTGAAGGCCAGCTGGAGGTTGTAACCGCCCGTATCGGCATCCATATCCAGCACTTCGCCGGCAAAGTAGAGGCCGGGCTGCTTCTTGGATTCCAGCGTCTTGGCGGTGAGTTCTCCGGTAGAGACGCCGCCGGCGGTGATGACGCAACGCTCAAAGCCCACAAAACCGGCAATATCCATCTTCCAGTCTTTAAGGGCCGAAGCCAGACTGTCCACGCTCACCTTGGGGTTCATCCGCAGGAATGCCAGGGTCAGGTTCCAGGGGATGAGCTTACCAAGCATAATGCGGAAGAGCCGCTGGAAGCTCTGGCCTTTGGAACGCTCGTCGTTAATGACTTCCTCCCACTTCTGGTGGATGTCGGCGTCCAGTTTCTCCAGTTCCACGGCGGGCTTCAGGTCAATGGCCACGCTCACTTTCTGACCGTCGTTCAGGGCCTTGACGGCGCGACGGCTCACCATAAAGCCCAGCGGGCCTTCCAGGCCTCCGTCCGTGAACTCGATGTCTCCAAACTCCTGCTGCACCAGGTCTCCGTTCACGTACAGGCTCAGCTGCACGTTGTCCAGGTTGTTGCC
>JAEEQI010000237.1 GCA_016285215.1 Bacteroidales bacterium
TCAAGACCAAGCTCGGTGCCACCGCCGTTCCCATCTGTCTCCCGATTGGTGCCGAAGACAAGTTCGACGGTATCATCGACCTCATCGATATGAAGGCCATCTTCTACGATGGAAACTCCGACGCTCTGGTGAACTACACCGAAGGCGAAATCCCTGAGAAACTCAAGGGTGAAGCCGCCCGTTGGAGAGACATCCTTCTGGAGACCGCCGCCGAGTGCGATGAGAGCCTGATGGAGAAGTATTTCGAGGATCCCGACTCCCTCACCAAGGAGGAAATCATCGCCGCTATCCGCAAGGGTACCATTGCTATGCAAATCGTCCCTGCCTGCTGCGGTTCTTCCTTCAAGAACAAGGGTGTACAGTTCCTCCTGGATGCCGTAATGCGGTATCTGCCTTCTCCTCTGGATAAGGGAGCCGTTAGCGGAACCAACCCCCGCAGCGGTGAGGAAATCACCCGTAAGCCCTCCGCAGACGAACCTTTCTGCGCACTGGTGTTCAAGATTGCCACCGATCCTTTCGTGGGTCGTCTGGCCTTCCTCCGTGCCTATTCCGGCAAGTTGGATGCAGGTTCTTACGTGTACAATACCCGCACTGGCAAGAAGGAGCGTGTAGCCCGTCTGTACCAGATGCACTCCAACCACCAGAACCCCATCGAGTTCGTGGAGGCCGGTGACATCTGCGCAGCCGTTGGTTTCAAAGACCTCCGCACCGGTGATACCGTGTGCCTGGAGGAAAAGCCCATCACCCTGGAGACTATGGAATTCCCGGATCCGGTTATCGGTATCGCCGTAGAACCCAAGACCCAGAAAGACCTGGACAAGCTGGGTATCGCCCTTGGCAAGCTGGCCGAGGAAGATCCCACCTTCACGGTGAAGAGCGACCACGAAACCGGCCAGACCGTTATCAGCGGTATGGGTGAGCTCCATCTGGATATCATCGTTGACCGTCTCCGCCGTGAATTTGGCGTGGACATCAACCAGGGTGCTCCGCAGGTCAACTACAAAGAGGCCATCACCACCAGCTTCCAGCTGCGTGAGGTCTTCAAGAAGCAGACCGGCGGTCGCGGTAAGTTCGCAGACATTATCGTTAACGTCTCTCCGGCCGACGAAGGCGTCACCGGACTCCAGTTCATCAATTCGGTCAAGGGCGGTAACATCCCCAAGGAATTCATCCCTTGCATTGAGAAGGGCTTTACCTCCGCAATGGCAAATGGTGTTCTCGCCGGTTACGAGGTTCCTTCCCTCAAGGTGGAGGTCCTGGACGGTAGCTACCACCCGGTAGACTCCGACCAGCTCTCCTTCGAACTTGCTGCCCGTATGGCTTTCCGCCATGCCTGCCCCAAGTGCCACCCCGTTCTGATGGAGCCCATTATGTCCCTGGAGGTAGTAACCCCCGAAGACTATATGGGTGATATCGTGGGAGACCTCAACCGTCGCCGCGGCCAAATTGTTGCGATGGATTCCACCGCCAACGGAGCACGCATCGTCAAAGCTTTCGTCCCGCTCTCCGAGCAGTTTGGTTACGTCACCGTACTGCGTACGCTGTCCTCCGGACGCGCCACCAGCACTATGACCTTCGACCACTACGCCGAAGTCCCTGCCGCCCTGGCTAAGGACATCGTGGAGAAGAGCGGTTACCGTGTAACGGACGACGAGTAAAATTTAGCAAAAGTAAAAAAGTTATTGATATGAGCCAGAAAATCAGAATCAAGCTGAAATCTTTCGATCATATGCTGGTGGACAAGTCCGCTGCTAAGATCGTTGATACAGTGAAGGCAACGGGTGCAAAGGTTGTAGGTCCCATTCCTCTTCCCACCAACAAGAAGATCTTCACTGTGAACCGCTCCACCTTCGTTAACAAGAAGAGCCGCGAGCAGTTCGAGCTGGACTCCTACGTTCGTCTGATTGACATCGACGAGTCCAACGCCAAGACCGTAGACGCCCTTATGAAGCTCGAGCTTCCCTCCGGCGTTGAGGTTGAGATCAAAGTGTGAGGTTAGTCCTCACACTTTTTTGGCCCCATAGCTCAGCGGTTAGAGCAGCGGACTCATAATCCGTTGGTCCTGGGTTCAAATCCCCGTGGGGCCACAAGAAAAGAC
>JAEEQI010000238.1 GCA_016285215.1 Bacteroidales bacterium
CAGTCCCAGGCTTCTCCCTTGGCAATGGTCTCAAAGTACTTGCGGTTGATAAAAGTCTTGTCCTTGAGATAGTCTGCCACGGCACGGGAACGGCGGGCCGACAGCGTGTCGTTCTTGGCCTGCGCTCCCTCGATGGAGGCCAGGCCCACGATGGAGACGAGGATCTCGGACGTTGTCTCGTCGTCTCTGATTACCTCGATGGCTTTCTGCAGTTCATCCAGGACGCCGGCGTTCCTGCCATTCTCCGGATAGTCTCTCATAAGCTGGGAGCTGCCCGTGGGGAAAAGCACGTACATAATGCTGTCTTTTCCCGGGCGTGTTAGATAGTCCAGCGGGCGATACTTGGTGATGGGCATGACCCAGGGCTTTTCCTTGGCCAGGCGGTCGCCTTCGCTCTCCGGGCCCTTCACCGGCTGGAGGTTCACCACAAACGCCACCGGGGGCGTCATCACCGTAAGGGTGTCCGTTCGCTCGATAACCTGGCCGCGGGGCTTGCGCTTGTCCCTTGCCACCGGGTTGTAGGCAATGTTGATGCCCACCTGAGGAATAACCGCCACTTTGCGTTCTTCGGCCAGCTTGGTGCCGCAGTGCTCGCACGCATAGCGGTCGTAAGCCGCCAGGCCCACCGCTGCACCGCCCGCCAGTTCCAGGCGCCAGTGCTGGAAGGGCCACCAGGAGTAGCCCATGAAGGCACCGCCGCCCCAGTAGGAGCCCTGGTCACGGTGCTCCTGCAGTTCCGGATACAGGCCAAAGGGAAGTTTGATGCCTCCCACATTGAAGTGGCTATACAGGAAGTCTACGCCCACGAAGGCGCCTTTGAACACTTCGCTAAAATAATATCTTGCCTCCGGGGCCACCAGGAAGTGGCGCCAGCGCTGGGGGTTTGCCTCAACGTCGTTATCCCAAGCCAGAAAACGCGGCCAGCTCTTGAAGCTTCCATTTACGCCCACGGACACGTGGTCGCCCACCTGCACCTCAACGCCCAGGTTGGGGGTGCCCGTTGCGTCGTACAGCAGGTTGTTGCGGATAGACACTTCCTGACCTGCCAACTTCAAGGGTATGCAAAGTAGGCAGAGCCAGGCCAGGCTCAGCGGAAAGTTTTTCAGACTTTTACTCATCGTTATGCATTATTCTCTGGCTCAATTGACTACAAGTACGCCAGAGTATGTTTTAAAACTTACCAAAAATACTGCAATTAGAAGAATTCCAGGTTTCATTACCACTACTATATGTTTCAATTCCTAAAAAAGGGTATGTTTTTTGCTATTTTTTTATTAATTTTGAAACATAATTTGAAACGCTAATGGATAACCTGCTGTTTTTACTGGCGCTTGCAGCGACGGCCGTAGAAATGACCGCGTGCTTCCTATGCGCCCGTAATCTGATACAATTACACAAGGAAGACTGGGACCGTTCCCGCAGAATTCTAACCCTGGGTGCCGCTTTCAGCGGCTTCATGGCCCTCATTGTTGTCTTGGCCAATATTATAGGAACCATTCACGAGCTTCCCTTCTTCATCCTGCAACCTTGGATTGGCCTCCTCTATATGAGCATGAACATTGTCATGGCTCTGTATCCCATTTCCGTAATCAAGCCGGAATGGCTAACCCCCAAGAACGGATTCATCCTCTTTTCACCCGTACTCCTGCTGGCCATCCTGTACCTGTTTTTCACAGACAAATGGACGCTGCTGTACGCCCCGGAACATATTTGGAAAAACCTCTCCCAGCCTGACGTCATTGCCCGCCTGGTGTCTTTGTTCCTGATGTTCCCCTACTGCCTCATCCCCCTTCTGCTGCCCTACAAATACTACAAGAGCAGCGCTTACCACAGATGGATAGTTCTTTACTCCCTGGTACTTCTTCTCATTTGCGTCACGCACATTGCCCTGATGCTCACCAACAATGGCATCCTGCTCATTCTTATGCCCATTATGGCCAGCACCTTCTACACATTCTCCACAGAATACGAGCTGGAGGAGCGTCTGCGCCCGGGCAAACGGCAGACAGAAGTGATTCAGCAAGTAGAAGAAACGGACCTCGCCTCGGTCCCTATGGAACCGGACCTATGGGCACGCCTCTGCCAGCTTATGGACC
>JAEEQI010000239.1 GCA_016285215.1 Bacteroidales bacterium
ACGATTCTGCCAGGCGCTTTCGCTCCACGCTCTATGCCAAATGCAGGGGAGCCTGGTGGTCCCCGGTCCAGGGCTACCGTGGCAATTCATTCTGGTTTATGCGTACCAGCGGTTATACACCCGGCACAAGCGCGTACATCTGCGATTTTGGTTATATCTATAACCAAGGCACTTCGGTCTCCTGCAATGACGCAGCCCTTCTGCCCGCTATTACTATAGATTTGAGCCGGGCCATGTACAGCCCGGCCCCATCTGTCCGCTCAACTGAAATCAATCAGTAACTATTTCTTGTAAGGGTACCTGCGACCGGTATTATCCCAGCACGACATCCAGCACCATCATCAGGATAAAGCCCAGGGCAAATCCGATGGTGCCAATGTTGGAGTGCTCGCCCTGGGAGTATTCCGGGACCAGCTCTTCTACGACGACATAAAGCATGGCACCGGCCGCGAAAGCAAGCATATAGGGCATAATGCCCAAAATGGAGGTAGCCAGTAACAGAACCAGCGCTCCGCCTATGGGTTCTACGATGCCGCTCAGCGCACCAATACCGAATGCTTTCAGGCGGGAGTTTCCTTCGGCCCGGAGCGGCATGGAGATGATGGCCCCTTCCGGAACATTCTGGATGGCAATACCTAAAGACAAAACAAAGGCGCCGGCCATGTTAAAATCGGCCGTCAAAGCCCCTGCAATGGCTACGCCAACGGCCATTCCTTCGGGAAAATTGTGGATAGTGACGGCCAGAGCCAGTTTTGCGGTGCGGGAAAGGCGGCTTTTAGGGCCTTCCGGGCCACCGACCGGATGGGGATGTGCGGGGTAATATAGTCAATCAGCAGAAGGAAGGCGAAACCGGCCAATAGCCCCACTGCCGGCGGGATAACTGCCGCTGCCCCGGTGCCCATCTCGATGGACGGGATAATCAGTGACCAGACGGAAGCCGCGACCATCACGCCAGAAGCAAAGCCCAGCAGGATATTTTGAACCAGGGGAGGCATCTCCCGTTTCATTAAGAAAACGAAGGCCGATCCCAGGGCTGTTCCCAGGAATGGAATCAATAAAGCGGTCAGGACGGGGGTTATGCCAAACTGTTTTTCTCATTGCAAAGGTAAGGATTATCCATTAACCGGACAATCCCTACTAATAGTGATTAAAAAACTCCGCAAAAACATTTCATCATAAATGGCAGAAAATGCGTATATTTGGGGCCGCAAAAAAGAAAACTAGAGAAACTCAAAAATGAAACAGACCCCTCTCCGCTACTGTGCCTGGCTGTATTTTTATTTTCTTGACGCCGGCAATACCCAGTACATCCAACTCAGTGAAACGGTCAATGGAGATATCCTCCAAAAGGCTATTGACGAGGCTGTCAAAGTCCATCCTTGGATAAATTTTGTCCTGGACATAGATGGAGCGGATATCACTTACAAAGACGCCGGAACAAAGTTCAAGGCCGTAGAGATGTACGGCCCGGCCAATATCGGCGGCGCTTTTGCCGAAGGGCGTATGTTCAGCATCTCCTATATCGAAAACAAAATTTGGATTTCCTATTTCCACGGACTCACAGACGGTGTGGGACGCAACCGTTTCTATGATACGCTGATGTACTATTACTTCACCTTCAAGAACGGCAAGGAGTACGATGCCACGGGCATCTGGCTCAACGACGGCACCGTAAGGGAAGGAATGTTCGAAGACCTGGGAGACCACCATTACGAAGTCACTCCGGGCTTTGTGCCCAAACCCACTCCCAAAGACGAGGATATTTTCTATATGCCCGAAACCCTGGAGGTAGACAAATCCCAGAAGGACGATTTTGTCTATGAGGGTTCCAAAATGACGCGCTACCACCTCACGGTCAAAAGCGCGGAATTCATGGCCTACTGCAAGGAAAACGGACATTCCCCGGCATCGGCCTTCCAGGCCATCATGGCCCGTGTCCTTCAGGAAATGTACCCCGACAACAAAAAACTGTTTACGGCTGCCCTCCCCGTGAACTGCCGCACGGCCGTGGGCCTGGAGAACACCCACCGCAACGGCTGGACGTTCGCATTCAAGACTGTTGCGCCGGACCAGCTGC